>NZ_JBSFDA010000040.1:0-71525 GCF_053593675.1 Streptomyces sp. NPDC002156
GTACCACCGCGCAGGGCCCCGGTCGGCAGCCCTGCCCGTACAGCGCGTTCAGCGCGATAGGGGGGTCTGGGGGCGCAGCCCCCAGGGATGGGTATGGGTAGGGGCGGCGGGGGCGAAAACATCCAGGGGTGACGGTCACGCGGACATGGGGAACTCTTCGCCCAGGGCCCGGAAGACGCCCGTGTTGAGGGCGAACGCCTTCTTGCACTCCGCTACCATCCGCTGTCGCTCCAGCTCGTCCACCGCCACACCCGCCCCGTCCAGCAACTCGCGATACCCCCGCTTGAACGCCGCCGGGTTCGCGATCTCCTCGAAGACGTAGAAGCGGACACCGTCCCCCTTGCGGGCGAAGCCCCACGTCTTCTCGGCCCGGTCGCGGATGATCTGGCCGCCGGAGAGGTCTCCGAGGTAGCGGGTGTAGTGGTGGGCGATGTATCCGGCCGGCCACTCCCGGGCGCACTCGGCGACCCGGTCCGCGTACGCCCGCGTCGCGGGCAGTGCGGTGAGCGTCGCGCGCCAGTCGGGGCCGCGCAGATGCGCGAGGTCCTTCTCCAGCGCCGGCAGCCGCATCAGCTCGGGCTGGATGAAGGGACCCGCCACCGGGTCGGAGGCCAGCCGTCCGGCCGCCGCCTCCAGGGCCTCGTACACGAACCACAGCTGCTCGGTGTAGCGCGCGTACGCGTCCACGCCGAGCCTGCCGCCGAGCATGTCGCTCATGAACGTCGAGGTCTCCGCCTCCACGTGCTGCTCGTGCGACGCGGTGCGGATGACTGTCGAAAAGGAGTCCATGAGGCCTATCCTCTGAGGTAAGGCTAACCTAAGTCAATACCTTTACCGACTGGCTGTCGGTAAAAGCGTACCCAGAAAAGCAGCCAGCCCGCCCTCAAAGAGAAGGCGGGCTGTATGTCCGGTATGCGGATGGTGGGCGGGTCAGGGCAGCGTGAGGATCTCCGCGCCCGAGTCGGTCACCACGAGCGTGTGCTCGAACTGGGCCGTGCGCTTGCGGTCCTTGGTGACGACCGTCCAGCCGTCGTCCCACATGTCGTAGTCGTGCGTCCCCAGCGTCAGCATCGGCTCGATGGTGAAGGTCATCCCGGGCTGGATGAGGGTCGTGGCGTGGGGGCTGTCGTAGTGCGGGACGATCAGGCCGGAGTGGAACGAGGAATTGATGCCGTGGCCGGTGAAGTCCCGGACGACTCCGTAGCCGAAGCGCTTGGCGTACGACTCGATGACCCGGCCGATGATGTTGATCTGCCGGCCCGGCCTGACCGCCTTGATCGCCCGGTCCAGGGACTCCCGGGTGCGCTCGACGAGCAGCCTGCTCTCCTCGTCCACGTCCCCGACCAGGTACGTCGCGTTGTTGTCGCCGTGCACCCCGCCGATGTACGCCGTCACGTCGAGGTTGACGATGTCGCCGTCCCGCAGCACCGTCGAGTCCGGGATGCCGTGGCAGATGACCTCGTTGACGGACGTGCACAACGACTTGGGGAAGCCGCGGTAGCCGAGGGTGGACGGGTAGGCACCGTGGTCGCACATGTAGTCGTGCGCCACCCGGTCCAGCTCGTCGGTGGTCACCCCGGGCGCGATGAGCTTCGCGGCCTCCGCCATCGCCCGCGCGGCGATCCGCCCGGCGATCCGCATCGCCTCGATCGTCTCGGGCGTCTGCACCTCCGCCCCGGTGTACGGGGTCGGCGCGGGCTTCCCGACGTACTCGGGACGCCGGATGTTTCCGGGCACGGAACGGATGGGGGACAGGTCCCCTGGTACGAGCAGCGACTGGCCAGACATGACAGCGAGTTTAACGAGCCCGGGTGGGGGACGATGAACGTGGTGAAAGGAGCGTGGGCAATGGCCCTGTTCAAGAAGCGCACGGTGGGTAAACCGGGCGAGTGGTACTACTGCCTGGAGCACAAGAAGGTCGAGGAGGGGCCGGACTGTCCGGGCAAGGACCGGTTCGGCCCTTACGCCACTCGCGCGGAGGCCGAACACGCGATGGAGACGGCCCGCGAGCGGAACCTTGAGTGGGAGAACGATCCCAAGTGGCATGACTCGGCGTCGCGTGGGGACGAGGAGTGAGGTTTGGTTGTCGGCTGCGGGTTCGTCGTGGCTGGTCGCGCCCACGCGGCGGAGCCGCAGATCAGATACAGCCCCGCGCCCCTAGGGGGTTGCGCCTAGGCGCGTTGCAGACTCCCGTTGCTCCCGCAGCCGTATCGCGTGTTCGTTCGTGCGGACGTCGTAGCGCATCAGGCCCGGTAGGCACAGGGCCAGTACGCCCACGCCCGCCACGCACGCCAGGCCGCCCGACCACACCGACGTGCGCACCCCGCGCAACGCGGCCACGCCGCCTGCTCTGACCTGGCCGAGCTGGGGGCCGACCGAGTAGGAGAGCAGTTCGATGCCGGCGAGGCGGCCGCGTAGCTCGTCCGGGATGGTCTGGTTCCACATCGCGCCTCGGAAGATCCCGCTGACCATGTCGAAGCAGCCGCCCAGGAGGAGGAACAGCAGCACCAGCCATACGTTCCCCACGACCCCCGCCCCGGCTATCGCCAGGCCCCAGCCCGCCGCCCCGAGCACCACCATCCGCCCGTGCCGGTGCACCCGGGAGGTCCACCCGCTGGTGACGCTCACGAGCAGGGAACCGGCCGGGATCGCCGCGTACATCAGGCCCAGCGACCATTCGGCGTTCAGCTCGTCCGCCAGGAACGGGAGGACGGCCAGCGGCATCGCCAGGAACATCGCGGCCAGGTCGATGGCGTACGTCCCGAGGAGTTCCTTGCGGTTCCACGCGTAGCGGGCGCCCTCCGCGATCGACCGGAGGGAGGGTTTCGCGGCCTCGTGGGAGGCGGGGGAGGCGGCGAGCCCCACGACGAACAGCAGGGACACGGCGAAGGTCACGACATCGACGGCGTACGCCCAGCCGAGCCCCGCGTACGCCACGACCACGCCCGCGAGCGCCGGGCCCGCGACCCCGCCGACCGTCCAGCGGAAGGAGTTGAGCGCCGCCGCGGCCGGCAGCTGCTCGTGCGCCACGATCCTCGGCATCAGCGAGTCCAGCGCCGGCCGCTGCACCGACCCGAGGGCCGAGGTGAGCGCCGCGACGACGTACAGCGGCCAGATGAGGGGGTCGGGCAGCAGGGCGTTGACGAGCAGTGCGGCGCACAGCAGCCCCTGCCCGGCCTCCGTCCACAGGATCAGCTTCCGTTTGTCCGCCGCGTCGGCCAGCGCCCCGCCGTACAGCCCGAACACGATCAGCGGGACCAGCTCCACGGCCCCGATCGCCCCGACCGCGGCGGCCGACCCGGTCAGCTCCTTCATCTGCACCGGCAGCGCGACGAAGGTCAGAAAACTCCCGAAGTTGGTGATCAGCCCCGACAGCCAGAGCTTTCGGAAGTCGGGGGAGGCCCGCCAGGGGGAGAGGTCGGGGAGGAGGGCACGGAGCGCTGAGGTCACGTGGGGTCATGCTGAGCGGTGGGGTGGGGGCTGGGCAACTGCTTTTCACCAGCGGGACGGCGGCGGTGCCGTCAGGACATCCGCCAGCCTCGACAGCCGGTCACGGAAACTCCGCCGCCCTCGGACCACCGGCACCGAGTTCTCCCCGACCGCCGCGCTGACCAGGTGCTGCACCGTGTCCAGGTCCAGTTCCAGGCCCTCCGGCACCGCCAGCGACTCATGCGCCAGAGACACCAGCTCCCCCTCGCCCGACCCCAGCGCCAGCACCTTCACGCCGCTCCGCCGGGCGTCGAGAACCCGCTCCAGCAGGCCGCCGTCCACCCCCTCCGGCGCCACCATCAGTAACGTCTCACCCCGGCGCGCCGCCTCGATCCGCCCGAGGCCGTCCGACCGTACGAGCGTCGGGGCCAGCTCGGGCGTCCCCGACCACGCCGCCTCGTCCACGAGATGCGCCGCCAGGTGCCACGGCTCGTACGCCGGCGTGCCCGCCAACAGGAGTCCGCCCCCGTACGACACCACGGACCCCCGTAACGCCCCCGCGAACCTCCGCGTGGCCCCCAACCACTCGGTTCCCGCGAGCACTTCGCGCAACAGCGCGACCCGTACGGCGTCCATGACCGCGCATCCTGCCGCAACGGACAACTCGGGGCGCTCAATTCACAGTGTTTTCGCCCAACCTGGGTAAGGACACGAATCACTGTGCTCACCACGCACTCATCTTCCACGTAGGCACCTACTTACCGACTCACCGCCCCACCGAGGAGCCGCACATGACCGTCGAGACGAGCATCCCCTTCTGGTCCGGCCAGGAGGGCTACGCCAGTTACCGCATCCCGGCCGTCGTCGTCACCCACTCCGGCACCGTGCTCGCCTTCTGCGAGGGCCGGGTCAACTCCGCGTCGGACCACGGTCACATCGACATCGTGCTGAAGCGGTCCACGGACGGCGGCCGCACCTGGGGCCCGCTCACGGTCGCCGCCAACAACGGCGTCCATCTCGCGGGCAACCCCGCCCCCGTCGTCCTCGACACCGGCCGTATCCTTCTCGTGTACGTCCGGGCCTCGGGCGCGGTGACCGAGAAGGACATCCTGCTCGGCAACGTCTCGGCCGCCGACGGCCGCCGTATCTGGGTCCGCCACAGCGACGACGACGGCGTCAGCTGGTCCTCCTCCGTGGAGATCACCGACCAGGTCAAGCACGCGGACTGGCGCTGGTACGCCACCACCCCCGGCCACGCCATCCAGCTGAGCAGCGGCCGGGTCGTCGTCGCCGCCAACCACACGATCCCGCCCACCGGCGACGACCTGGGCAACGAGGCCAAGTACAACAGCGGCCACTGTCTGCTCAGCGACGACCGCGGCGAGAGCTGGTACATCGGGTACCTGGACGAGAACACCAACGGCTACATCAACGTCAACGAGACCACCGCCGCCGAACTCCCGGACGGCCGCGTCTACTTCAACACCCGCAACGACTCCCCGTCCCCCGGCAACCGCGCCGACGCCCACTCCACGGACGGCGGCCGCACCCTCGTCAAGCAGTTCCGCCCGCAGGCCGGTCTGCCCGCCCCCATCTGCCAGGGCAGCGTGCTCCAGTTCCGCGACCCCGACCTGCTCCTCTTCTCCGGGCCCGCCGATCCCGCCGCCCGCGCCCTGATGACCATCCGCGTCTCCACCGACGGCGGCACCACCTGGCGCCCGGTGCACACGGTGAACGGTCTGCCCGCCGCCTACTCCGACCTCGTCCGGATCGACGCCGACACCGTCGGACTCCTCTTCGAGACCGGCGACTTCGGCCCGTACGAGAGGATCCCCTTCCGGCGGGTGCCCGTGACCCAGCTCACCTGATCCCATGGGTGCCCTGGCACGGACGTAAAGTCGGCCCATGACCTCTACCGACAGTGCACAGACCCCTGCCCAGGCCCCCGCGAAGGCTCCTGCCAAGGACCCCTGGGACCTTCCCGACGTCTCCGGGCTCGTCGTCGGCGTGCTCGGCGGGACCGGGCCGCAGGGCAAGGGCCTCGCCTACCGGCTCGCCAGGGCCGGCCAGAAGGTGATCATCGGGTCGCGCGCCGCCGACCGTGCCCAGGCCGCCGCCGACGAACTCGGCCATGGGGTCGAGGGCGCCGACAACGCCGAGACCGCGCGCCGCAGCGACATCGTGATCGTCGCCGTGCCCTGGGACGGACACGGCAAGACCCTCGAATCGTTGCGCGAGGAACTGGCCGGCAAGCTCGTCGTGGACTGTGTGAACCCGCTCGGCTTCGACAAGAAGGGCGCGTACGCGCTGAAGCCGGAGGAGGGCAGCGCCGCCGAACAGGCCGCCGCCCTGCTGCCGGACTCCCGGGTCACGGCCGCCTTCCACCACCTGTCGGCCGTACTGCTCCAGGACCCGGAGATCGAGGAGATCGACACCGATGTGATGGTCCTCGGCGAGGAGCGGGCGGACGTGGAGATCGTGCAGGCGCTCGCCGGCCGTATCCCCGGCATGCGCGGCGTCTTCTCCGGGCGGCTGCGCAACGCCCACCAGGTCGAGTCCCTGGTCGCCAACCTGATCTCGGTGAACCGCCGCTACAAGGCCCACGCGGGCCTGCGCGTCACCGACATCTGAGTGGATGGGGGACACTGGACGGGTTTCCGTTTCCGGCAGTGTCCCCCCGACCGGTGTCCCCGACAGGAGAGCAGTCCACATGCCCCGCCTCGCCCTCTACGCCCTGGCCGTCTGCCTGCTCGCCGTGGCCGCCGCCGTCGTGTCCTTCGTCCAGGGCAACCTGCTGGGGATCGTGTGGGTGCTGCTGGCCGGACTGTCGTCCAACATGTGCTGGTACTACGTCCGGCGCGGCAAGCAGACCCACGGATAAACCGAAGCCAGAGGAGTTTCACCGCTTCGAAGGAAGCTGCCGGGCTTTCCCTGGAGATGCCGGCCGGCCGGTCATAGCGTCCTGCGGGTAGACGGATCGCCGCGATCCTCACTGTGTCCGGCAAGGAGTACCGCACCCCGATGACCGTGGACAGCAGCCCGGAAGTCCAGGCCGAGCCAGCAGTGCCGCAGCAGGCCCTCGGCACCGCCGCCGCCCGCAACCTCGCCACCACCACCAAGTCCGCCCCGCAGATGCAGGAGATCACCTCCCGCTGGTTGCTGCGGATGCTCCCCTGGGTCGAGACCAAGGGCGGCGCCTACCGGGTCAACCGGCGGCTCAGGCACACCGTCGGCGACGGGCGCATCGAGTTCGTCCAGGAGGGCGCCACGGTCCGGGTGATCCCCCGCGAACTCGGTGAACTGGCCCTGCTGCGGGGCTTCGACGACGTGGACGTCCTGACCGCCCTCGCCGAACGCTGTGTGCAGCGCGACTTCGCCGCCGGTGAGGTCCTCGTCGAGCGCGGCAGCCCGGCGGACCGGATCCACCTGATCGCCCACGGCCGCGTCAGCCAGTCCGGCGAGGGCCCGTACGGCGGGGCGGTCGCCATCGCGGTACTCGCGGACGGCGACCGCTTCGGCGAGAACGCCCTGCTGGACTCCGACGCCCGCCACGACTACACGGTCACCGCCGAGACCTCCGGCACTCTCCTCACGCTCTCCCGCGCCGACTTCGCCGCCGTACGGGAGGCCGCGCCCGGCCTTCGGGCCCACATCGAGGAGTTCGGCTCCGCCGCCCGGCAGCCGCAGAACAAACACGGCGAGGCCGCGATCGCCCTGTCGGCCGGTCATACCGGCGAGGCCGACCTGCCGGCCACCTTCGTCGACTACGAGCTGAAGCCGCGCGAGTACGAACTCTCCGTCGCCCAGACCGTCCTGAGGATCCACACTCGGGTCGCCGACCTCTACAACGGGCCGATGAACCAGTCCGAGGAACAACTCCGGCTCACCATCGAGGCGTTGCGTGAGCGGCAGGAGCACGAGCTCGTCAACAACCCCGAGTTCGGACTGCTGCACAACGCCGACTTCAAGCAGCGCATCCAGACGCACTCCGGCCCGCCGACCCCGGACGACATGGACGACCTGCTCTGCCGCCGCCGCGGCACCAAGCTCTTCCTCGCCCACCCGAGGACGATCGCCGCGATCGGACGCGGCTTCAACGCCTACGGCCTCTACCCGGACCACGTCGACCTCGGCGGGCAGTCGGTCCCGGCCTGGCGCGGGGTCCCGATCCTGCCCTGCAACAAGATCCCGATCAGCAGGGAACAGACCAGCTCCATCATCGCGATGCGCACGGGCGAGAAGAACCAGGGAGTCATCGGCCTGCGGCAGACAGACCTGCCGGACGAGGTCGAGCCGGGCCTCTCCGCGCGTTTCATGGGCATCAACGAGCAGGCCGTCATCTCCTATCTCGTCAGCACGTACTACTCCGCCGCGGTCCTCGTGCCCGACGCGCTCGGAGTACTGGAGAACGTGCAGATCGCCCGCACGCGGGACTGACGGCGCGCCGCGTCGAACAGGTCGACGCCCCCGCTCGTCCCTCCACAGCAAGGAGCAACAGATGCCCGACACCGGGCCCCTCGGACCACCCGTGCCCGAGCGGCGGCCGGGGCCGTCCACCACCACGCCGGTCCTGCCCGCCAGGCCTCCCGAACCCGTCGTCCCCCCGGTCCTCGGCGGGCCGACCGGTCTGGGGACGGCCTCACTGTCCCTGGCCAGTGCACCGCGTCCACCGGCCGCACCTCCACCTCCCGTACCTCCACCTCCCGTACCTCCACCTCCCGTACCTCCACCTCCCGTACCCGTCGTCGAGCGGCGGGTCCTGGGCGGGCCGACCGGTCTGGGGACGGCCTCCCTGTCTCTGGCCCGCACACCCGACCCGGTGCTCCCCACTCCCGCGCCACCCGCCGAGGGCAAGGCTGTTCCCGGCCTGTACCACCACTCCGTCCCGGAGCCCGACCCGGTGCGCGTCGAGGAGGTGAGCGGCCGGATCAAACGCTGGGCCGAGGACGAGGTCCAGCTCTACCCCGAGGAGTGGGAAGGCCAGTTCGACGGTTTCTCCGTTGGGCGGTACATGGTCGGCTGCCACCCCGACGCCCCCACCGTGGACCATCTGATGATCGCCACCCGGCTGATGGTCGCGGAGAACGCCGTCGACGACTGCTACTGCGAGGACCACGGCGGTTCACCCGTCGGTCTCGGCGGCCGTCTCCTTCTCGCGCACACCGCGCTCGACCCTCTCCACACCACCCCGGAGTACGCACCGGAGTGGCAGACGTCGCTCGGCTCGGATCCGCCGCGGCGCGCCTATCGCAGCGCGATGGACCACTTCGTCCGCGCGGCCACGCCCTCCCAGGCCGACCGCTTCCGGCACGACATGGCCCGGCTGCACATGGGCTATCTCGCCGAGGCGGCCTGGGCCGAGACCGACCATGTCCCGGAGGTGTGGGAGTACCTGGCGATGCGCCAGTTCAACAACTTCCGCCCCTGCCCCACCATCACCGACACCGTCGGAGGCTACGAACTCCCGGCGGACCTGCACGCACAGCCGGAGACACAGCGGGTCATCGCGCTGGCCGGCAACGCGACCACCATCGTCAACGACCTGTACTCGTACACCAAGGAACTGGCCAGTCCCGGCCGGCACCTGAACCTGCCCGTGGTGATCGCGGAACGCGAACGGCTCTCCGAGCGCGACGCGTATCTCAAGGCGGTCGAGGTCCACAACGACCTCATGCACGCCTTCGAGGCGGCAGCGGCCGACCTCGCCGCGGCCTGCCCCCTGCCCGTCATGGCGCGCTTCCTCAAGGGTGTGGCCGCCTGGGTCGACGGCAACCACGACTGGCACCGCACCAACACCTACCGCTACACCCTGCCCGACTTCTGGTAATCGAACGGACGAACGGAAGCCTCTGTGACCACGGATATCACCCCCGCCCTCTCCACGATGATCCCGGCCCCGGCGACCCCCTATCAGGGGGACATCGCCCGGTACTGGAACAGCGAGGCGAGGCCGGTGAACCTGCGCCTCGGTGACGTGGACGGGCTCTACCACCATCACTACGGCATCGGCGCCGTCGACCACACCGCGCTCGGCGACCCGGAGGACAGTGAGTACGAGAAGAGGCTGATCGCCGAGCTGCACCGGCTGGAGTCCGCCCAGGCCGAGGTTCTCCTGGACCACCTCGGCCCCGTCACGGCCGACGACACCCTCGTCGACGCCGGGTGCGGTCGCGGCGGATCCATGGTCATGGCCCACCAGCGCTTCGGCTGCAAGGTCGAGGGTGTCACGCTCTCCGCCACGCAGGCCGACTTCGGCAACGGGCGGGCACGCGAGCTGCGGATCCAGGACCACGTCCGCTCGCGCGTGTGCAACATGCTCGACACGCCCTTCGAGAAGGGTGGCGTCGCCGCCTCGTGGAACAACGAGTCGACCATGTACGTCGACCTGCACGACCTGTTCGCCGAGCACTCCCGCTTCCTCAAGGTGGGTGGCCGGTACGTGACCATCACCGGCTGCTGGAACCCCCGTTACGGCCAGCCGTCGAAGTGGGTCTCGCAGATCAACGCCCACTTCGAGTGCAACATCCACTCCCGTCGTGAGTACCTGCGGGCCATGGCCGACAACCGGCTCGTGCCGCAGACCGTGATCGACCTGACTCCCGACACCCTGCCGTACTGGGAACTGCGGGCCACGTCCTCGCTGGTCACCGGGATCGAGGAGGCGTTCATCGAGTCCTACAGGGACGGTTCCTTCCAGTACGTGCTGATCGCGGCCGACCGCGTCTGATCCCAACAGGCGCCCGGGACGAAGCCCCGTTCACCCCGACACGTCAGCCGATGGTGGACGGGGCGTGGCCGGGGCTTCGACATTTCCGCAGGTCTTCGCAGGTCAGGGCGTACATCCGATGTTCGTGCCATTGTCCCGGAGGAAGCTGAACACAGAGTTGTACAAGTACTGACCGCAGTACGTGTCGAACTGGTCGATCCCCAGGCCGCGCAGCACCGAGTCGATCACGTCGAAGAACGCGCTGTTCACCTCGGGGATCCACAGCACCGCGAACACGAACAGCAGCCCGAACGGCGCGAACGGCTCCACCTGACGCTTGACCTTGTACGACAGCCAGGGCTCGATGACCCCGTAGCCGTCGAGGCCGGGCACCGGCAGGAAGTTCAGGATCGCGGCCGTGACCTGGAGCAGCGCCAGGAAGGCGAGCGCGAACCGGAAGTCCGTCGGCACCCCGTCCAGCGCGTCCAGCCAGAACGGCGCCGTGCACATCACCGCGAACAGAACGTTGGTCAGCGGCCCCGCGGCCGAGATCAGACTGTGCTTCCACCGCCCCCGGATCCGCCCCCGCTCGATGAAGACGGCGCCGCCGGGGAGCCCGATCCCGCCCATGATCACGAAGATCACCGGCAGGACGATGCTGAGCAGGGCGTGTGTGTAGGCGAGAGGATTGAGGCTCAGGTAGCCCTTCGCCCCAACGGTGATGTCACCCCCGTGGAACGCGGTGCGTGCGTGTGCGTATTCGTGCAGGCAGAGCGAGACCACCCAGGCCGCGGTGACGAAGAGGAAGACGGCAAGCCCTGGAGACGACGCGAAGCCCGTCCATACGGCCCACCCGGCCACCGCCGTGATGGCAGCGATTCCGAGGAAGACAGGGCTGATTCGCTGCTCTGTCGTAGGAGAGGTGGTGGTCATGGGCAGGTCTCCTGGTATGTGGCGGCCATGCTTAAGGAACGGCGACCGTAACAGCGGACGTGGGG
Organism: Streptomyces sp. NPDC002156; assembly: GCF_053593675.1. NCBI lineage: Bacteria > Bacillati > Actinomycetota > Actinomycetes > Kitasatosporales > Streptomycetaceae > Streptomyces > Streptomyces sp. NPDC002156. The sequence goes on from NZ_JBSFDA010000040.1 coordinate 11,134, forward strand.
ACAACGTCTCGCGAGGCTGTGAGTTCCCGGAACGGACACGTCTGGGTGGGATCGTCTGTCCCGACCGTCGCAGGCCCGACTATCCCAGGTACTTCGCAAGTCGCTTCTGGAAGTCTTCGGGGATCTCCGGGACGTGGCCGCCGCCTCCCTGAGGGTGGCATCTGATGGTGATGCCGGCGTGGACCAGATCCTCGCCGATTTCGCTGATGCCCATGCTCTGCCACCGCTCGGCGAAGGTTTCACCGAGTGGCACGAACTGCCAGTGGTCCTCATCCGCGCAGTGTGACGATTCGCCTGATTCGCCGTTGGCTCTGGTTTGCTGGACGTAAACGCGGCGCGTGACAGGGGTGTTTCCCACAGCTTGGAGCAGCATGCGCAGGACCGGAGTGACGATTTCCTCGTCGGGCAGGAACACGTAGCCCGGGCATGCGGGGGAGGCGACGCGTGAAAGGCAGCGGATCTTCTCGGTGCTCCGGAACGTCCCGTCCTTGCGTCGCTTCCTGGTCGTGTGGAGTTGAAGGTTCTTTCCACACCCCCCGCACTTGATCACATTGAGGAGTGGGGTCCTGGGAGTTGACGAGCGTCGGCCGATCGGCGAAGCCGAATCGGCGAGGGCGTCCTGCAGAAGGTCGAACACTTCTTGGTCCAGCACACCCTCGGCCACACGGATGGGCCGGCCGTCCTGATCGTGAACCAGGACGCGCTTCTTGTATTTTTTCCCGGGGACGTCCTCGCTGCGTGTCTTCAAGCCCAGCAGGGTGGGGGACGTGAGGATTCCCTTCAACGTGCGGGGGTACCAGACGAAGTCCTTGCCGGACTTGTTTCGTAGATAGGTATCCGCAGGGGACGGCACCGCCCGTTCCTCGAAGTCCCGGCAGATGGCGTTGACCGACTCGCCGCCGATGACGCGTCGAGCGGCCTCCCGGACAATGTCAGCGGTCTCTGGGCTGATTTCCAGGTAGCGGGCACCGTCCTTCGCATAGGTGCGGTAGCCGAAGGGCGGTGAACTGCCGCCCCACCTGGTGGACGTGAGCAGGTGCGCACGCGACGAGGCGACCCGCTCGGCAGCGGCACGGGCTTCCATCTCGGCGAAGGTGGCGATCATGGTGGCTGTCGCCTGTCCTGTCGGACTCGTGAGGTCGAACGGTTCGGTGGCGGATACCAACCCCTTGCTCCCATGACTTTCCGCCCACTTGATCATCTGGTCCAGATCGCCGACTCTGCGAACGAACCGATCGAGTCGCCAGAAGACGATGACGTCGAAATCCGGGGCACGGTCGTCGAGCCATCGGGACAACTCCGGGCGCTTCCACGGAGGTACTGCGCTGGCGGAGACGGCAAGGTCCATGGCAACGCCGACGACCTCCCAGCCGCGAAGGAGGGTCCGTCCCCGCACCCCTTCCAGCCCGTCCGGCGTTTGAGGACGAGGCCGTTCAGGCCGAAGCGGGGGTCTGGGGGCGGCAGCCCCCAGGGATGGGTACGGGTAGGGGCGGCGGGGGCGAGATTCGCTTGTCGGTGGTCTGTAGGTGGTTTGTCGGTGGGGAGTGTCAGGTTGAGGGCATGACGCGAATCGACAATCACCCCGCCGACGGGGCCGAACGTGCCGTTTCCGTGCGGGGGCTGGTCAAGCACTACGGCGAGACCAAGGCTCTGGACGGTGTTGACCTGGACGTCCGGGAGGGCACCGTGCTCGGGGTGCTCGGGCCCAACGGCGCCGGCAAGACCACCCTCGTACGCATCCTGTCCACCCTGCTGCAGCCGACCTCGGGGCAGGCGACCGTCGCCGGATACGACGTCCTGCGCCAGCCCCGGCAGCTGCGGCGGGTCATCGGACTCACCGGCCAGTACGCCTCCGTCGACGAGAAGCTCCCGGGCTGGGAGAACCTGTACATGATCGGGCGGCTGCTCGATCTGTCCCGCAAGGACGCCCGTACCCGGGCCGACGAACTGCTGGAGCGGTTCTCGCTCACCGATGCCGCCAAGCGGCCCGCGAGCACCTATTCCGGCGGCATGCGGCGGCGGCTCGATCTCGCCGCCTCCATGATCGGCCGGCCTGTCGTCCTGTTTCTCGACGAACCCACCACCGGGCTCGACCCCCGGACCCGCAACGAGGTCTGGGCCGAGGTCAAGCGCATGGTCGGCGACGGCGTGACCGTACTGCTCACCACCCAGTACATGGAGGAGGCCGAGCAGCTCGCCTCCGAGCTGGCCGTCATCGACCGGGGGAAGGTCGTCGCCGGCGGTGCCATCGACGAGCTGAAGGCGAAGGTCGGCGGCCGTACCCTGCGGATCCGGCCCGCCGATCCACTGCAACTGCGCCCGCTCGCCCGCGACCTCGACGACCTCGGCATCACCGGCCTCGCCACCACCGCCGTGGACAGCGCGAGCGGCACCGTCCTGGTGCCGATCCTGAGCGACGAGCAGCTGACCGCCATCACCGGCGCGGTCGTCGCGCGCGGTATCACCATCTCCTCCATCAGCACCGAACTGCCCAGCCTGGACGAGGTGTTCCTGTCCCTCACCGGCCACCGTGCCGGTGCCCCGCTGGACGACGACGCCACGCCCGCCGACACCCGAGAGGAGGTCGCCGTATGAGCGCCGCGACCGCAACCGTCAATCAGAACGAGATCGACAGGGACTCGCGTGTCAAGGACGACGGGCGTATTCCGCTGCGCGCCCATCTGCGGCACACCGGCGCCCTCGTCCGCCGCAACCTGCTGTGGATCCGGCAGGACCCGGAGTCCATGTTCGACGCGCTGCTGATGCCGATCGTCTTCACCCTGCTGTTCGTGTTCGTCTTCGGCGGCTCGATCGGGCAGGCCCTGGGCGGCGGGCAGGACGGGTACGTGCAGTACGTGATCCCCGGCATGATCGCGATGATGAGCATGACGCTGTCCCAGGGCGTCGGCACCGGGTTCTGCCAGGACTTCAACTCCGGTGTCATGGACCGCTTCCGGTCCCTGCCGATCGGGCGCGGCTCGGTGCTGTTCGCGAAGATCTCGGTCGAGTTGGTCCGGATGCTGTTCGCGACCACCGTGCTGATGATCGTGGCCGTTCTGGTCGGCTTCGACATCAACCACTGGGTCGGCCTGTTCGCGGCCGTGGGCCTGGCCACGCTGTTCGCCTCGTCGATCATGTGGGTGTTCCTCACCCTGGGCGTGGTCATGAAGAGCGCGCAGTCCGTGCAGGCGATGGGGTTCCTGGTGCTGTTCCCGCTGCAGTTCGGTTCGTCGATCTTCGCGCCGACGCAGTCGATGCCGGGCTGGCTCCAGGCGTTCACCGACTACAACCCGCTGTCCACGCTCGCGGACGCGGCGCGCGGACTGATGGTGGGCGGCCCGGTGGCGCACGACCTGTGGGTGACCATCGGCTGGTCGGTGGCGATCACGGCGGTGATGGCGCCGGTCGCGATCCACAAGTTCCGTACGAAGAGCTGAGAGAGCCGGTTTCAGAGGAGGGCGGTCGCCTGCTCCGCGGAGAGTCGGCCGCCCTCCTCGTACGCCGCCTCGTACTCCTCGTCGGTGAGCAGGTCACGGATGGCTCGGACGGCGCGGGTGCGGACCTCGCGCTCCATGTGCCCGGGAATGTGGCCGGGCGGCAGCAGCGCGTCGGCGGCGCCCAGGCAGCGGGCGGCGTCGCGGGCGTGGCTGCCTCCGTCGAGACCGGCGAGGGCCACGGCGCCGGTGGTCAGGAAGGAGGTCTGGAGTTGGGGGGCGATGTTGCGGGACAGCGCGTCGTCGGCCCGGGCCAGCGCCTCCCTCGTCTTGGCGAGGGACTCCTCGTGCCGTCCCTCCACGACGTCCAGCCAGGCCTCCGAGCCGAGGATGAACGCGTCGAAGATGACGAAGGAGGCGGCTCTGAACTCCTGGCGCACCAGCCGGATCTGCTCACGTGCCTCGGGGACCCGGTCGGTGATGCCGAGATAGGCCGTGAGGAAGAGCCGGGCGGCGGGCAGGGCCTCGTTGACCATCCCCTCCGCCTCCTTGATCACCTGGCGCAGCAGCCGTTCGCCCTCGTCGGTCCGGCCGGCCTCCAGGAACACGTTGCCGAGGCGGGCGGCGAGTACGGTCTTCTGGGCGCGGGCGCCGAGTTGTTCGGCCAGTTCCATCGCGTCGGCGAAGTCGGTGGCGGCGCTGTCGTACGCGGCCTTCTTCTCGTGGGCCTCGCCGCGCGCGGAGAGCGCTTCGGCGGCGCCCCAGTCGTCGCCGAGGCGGCGGAAGATCTCCAGGGCCTCGTCGGCGTCGCGGGTCGCGTCGCCGGCCCAGTCGCTGCGGTTGGCGAGGACGTTGGCGCGCATCTGGAGACAGGCGGCGAGTTCCCACTCGAAGCGGGGGGCCGCGTCGCGGCAGGTGCGCACGGACTCGTCGACGATGACACGGAGCCGGTCCATGTCGCGGGTGAGCATGACGGCGTAGAACCAGAGGAGGCCGGGGTAGCGGCAGGTCTGGGGGGCGCCGGGTTCGTAGACGCGGGTGATGGCGTCCAGTTTCTGTTGGGCCTCGGGGGTCTGCCAGGACTCCAACTCCATGTCCATGCAGGCGAGATGGATGAGGTGGACGCCGCGCCGGGCCTCTTCGAGGACGTCGTCGCGCCAGGGCGGCGGGGTGTCCGTGCAGCGCTCCCAGAGGGGCGGTGCCGGGCGGATGGGGAGGGCGAAGGGGTCGGGGCCGAGGTTCATGACCTCGCGGGACCAGTTGCGGGCGGCCAGCCGCAGGTCGCGCATCTGCCAGTACCAGGCGATCGACAGGACGAGGCAGAGCGCCTCCTGTTCGTCACCGGTGACGACGGCGTGCCGGAGAGCGGCGCGGATGTTCTCGCTCTCCTCCTGGAACACGTCGAGGGCGGCGCGCTGGCCGGAGCCGCGCAGCAACGAGTCGGTGGTGCGGGCGAGTTCGCGGTAGTACGTGAGGTGCGCGCGCTCGGCCTCGGGCCGGTCGCCGGACTCGTCGAGGCGGGTACCCGCATACTCCGCGACGGTCTCCAGGAGCCGATACCGCATCCCGCCGCTCTCTCCCGAAGGGGCGGCCACGACAAGGGACTTGTCGACGAGCGAGCCGAGCGCTTCGAGGGCGACGGGGCCGCACACGGCCTCGGCGGCGGCGAGGTCGCAGCCGCCCGCGAAGACGGACAGCCGCCGCAGGACGTCCCGTTCGTCCTCGTCGAGCAGGTCCCAGGACCAGTCGACGACGGCCCGCAGGGTCTGCTGGCGAGGCAGGACGGTACGGCTGCCGGAGATCAGCAGCCGGAACCGGTCGTCGAGGCGGTCGGCGATCTGCCGCAGCGACAGCATCCGCAGCCGGGCGGCGGCCAGTTCGATGGCGAGGGGCAGCCCGTCGAGCCGTCGGCAGATCTCGGCGGCGGCCGCCGGATCGTCCTCGACGCGGAATCCGGGCCGGGCGGCGGCCCCTCGGTCGGCGAGCAGCCGTAGCGCGACGGGCTCGGGCAGCGGTTCGACGGGACGCACCAACTCCCCCGGTACGCCCAGGGGTTCACGGCTGGTGGCGAGCACGGTAACTCCCGGGCAGCGCACCAGCAGCTCCGCGACGAGCCGCGCGGCGGCGTCGACGACGTGCTCGCAGTTGTCGAGGAGGATCAGCATCCGCCGGTTCGCACAGTGCTCGACGAGCCGTACGAGAGGGTCGTCGTGGCGGTCCGCGGAGGCGACGCGCAGTTCCTCGGCGCCGGCCCCGCGCAGTACGGTCTCCCGCGCCCCGACAGCGGTGAGCACGGCCTCCGGCACGGCGTCCGGATCGACGACAGGCGCGAGTTCGGCCAGCCACACCCCGTCCGCGGCCCGGTCCCGCCCACCGTCCCGTGCCGCGTCCCGCACGGCCTCGGCGGCCTCCTGCGACAGCCGCGTCTTGCCCGCCCCGCCGGGCCCGAGCAGGGTAACCAGCCGGGCGACGGCGAGGTCCCCCCGGATCGCCTCGATGTCGGCCTCCCGACCGACGAAGGAGGTGAGCCGGGCGCGGAGGTTGCCCGGGGGCGGGGGTTGGGGGACGGCGGGCCAGGGCTGCGGGGCCGCCGGGGACTGAGCCTCGACACGGTGCGCCGGGCCCGTGGCCGCTGTCGGCCCGGCCGTCCCGGCATCCCCGGAGGCCGCCATCGCCCCTGCGGCCCCGCCGGCCCCGCCGGCAGTGTGGTCCGGGTGGCGCGGGGCGCCCGGTGCGGAGTCCTCTCCCTGGCTGGCCGGAGCCCCCGGTCCGGCGGAGAAAGCGTGCGTCCCCGATCCGCTTGGCGCGTGAGTCGCGCCCGGGCCGAACGGGGCGGAGACCCCGTCGTCACCGACGTACACCGTGCCCCTGCCCACCCCGCGCGATATGTCGTCCGGTCTCAGCAACTCCGCGTGCAAGGACCGCAGTTCGGGGCCCGGGTCTGCGCCGAGGCTGTCTGCCAGGAGGGTGCGTACGTCCTCGTAGGCGGCCAGGGCCTGGGCTGGGCGGCCCGTGTCTCGGAGGGCGCGTAGGCGGAGGGCCTGGAGGGGCTCGTCCAAGGGGTGGCTGTCGCACAGGGCGGTCAGTTCGGGGAGGGACTGTTCCGCGGCGCCCAGGGCCAGGGCGGCGGTGAGGCGGGCGCGGCGCGTGTCCAGGCGGCGGGTCTCCCAGCGGGCTGCCTCGGCGGTGCGGTCGGGGAGGTCGGCGAGGGCCGGGCCGTGCCACAGGGCGAGGGCGTCGTCGAGGACGACGGCGGCCTTGGCGGGGTCGCCGTCGGCCAGCGCGCGCTTGCCCTCGTCGGCCAGCCGCCCGAACCGGTGCAGGTCGACGTCGTCCGGCGCGGCGCACAGCCGGTAGCCGCCCTCGGCGGAGGCGATCGCGTCCGGGCCGAGCGCACGGCGCAGCCGGCCGACCAGTGCCTGGAGCGCTCCCTGTGCGTCGGCGGGCGCGTCCCCGTTCCAGACCTCCTCTACCAGGACCCCCGCGGCCACGGTCCGGCCGGGCCGCAGCGCGAACACGGTCAGCAGGGCGCGCAGCCGTGCTCCGCCGACCGGGACGGAGGTGCCGTCGGGACGGAGTGCCCGGGTGGTGCCGAGGATGCGGTAGCGCACGGGTCCATTGTCACTTGCCTTAGCCCAGAGGGAGCAGGGGATAGGCAGGCGCGGCGGGGGCGGAAAAGAATGGCGCAGCCCGCCGATGGGGGAAGTCGGCGGGCTGCTGTGGTGCCGCAGTGGCTTGTCCGGTCAATGGGCTCAGTGCACGGAGTGCTCCTCCAGCGGGAACGTCCCGCCAGTCACATCCTCCGCGAACGCCTTCGCCGCATTCCCCATCACCTCACGCAGATTCGCGTACTGCTTGACGAACTTGGGCACCCGCCCCCCGGTCAACCCGAGCATGTCCGTCCACACCAACACCTGCGCGTCCGTCTCCGCCCCCGCCCCGATACCGACCGTAGGGATGTGCAGAGTCCGCGTGACCTCCGCGGCCAACTCCGCCGGCACCAGCTCAAGGACCACCGCGAACGCCCCCGCGTCCTGGATCGCCTTCGCGTCCCGCAGCAACTGCTGCGCGGCCTCCTCGCCACGCCCCTGCACGCGGTACCCCATGGAGTTCACGGACTGCGGCGTCAGCCCGATGTGGGCCATCACCGGAATCCCGGACTCGACCAGCAGCTCGATCTGGCGGTGCGAGCGCTCGCCGCCCTCCAGCTTGACGGCCCCGACCCCCGCCTCCTTCACCAGCCGGGTCGCCGAGCGCAGCGCCTGCACCGGCCCCTCCTGGTAGGACCCGAAGGGCAGGTCGCCGACGATCAGGGCGCGGCTCGTGCCCCGTACGACGGCGGCGGACAGCATGGTCATCTCGTCCAGCGTGACGGGCACGGTCGTCTCGTACCCGAGGTGACAATTGCCCGCCGAGTCGCCGACCAGCATGACCGGGATCCCGGCCTCGTCGAAGACGGACGCGGTCATCGCGTCGTACGCGGTGAGCATGGGCCACTTCTCGCCGCGCTCCTTGGCGGCGCTGATGTCGCGGACCGTGATGCGGCGTGTGCCCTTGCCTCCGTACAGCGCGTTTGTGCTGCCGGCGGAGGTCTGGTGGGCAGCCTGAAGCTGCGTCATGGCAACGGCTCCTTCAATCATCTCGAGGCGCCCTGACGGCGTCCCCGGATCACCACCCATGGTGGCACCTCGCGTCCGGGATCGGCTAGTGGTCGCCCGCCGAGCGGATGCCCCTGTGCTGAACATCTCGTGCCCCGCGTTGCACACGGACCCCACCCTGTTTAAGGTCTCGGTAAAGACTTTCGATACGAGACGGTCTCGTATCGAAATGAGCTTAGGGTGGCAGCCATGACGACTTCTGCCGGCCCGTCCGCCCTCGGCCCACGGATCCCCGAGTCCGTGCACCGCAGACGCTGGGTCATCCTCGGCGTGCTCATGCTCAGCCTGTTGATCGTGGTCCTCGACAACTCCATCCTCAACGTCGCGATCAAGACCATCTCCACCCCCGCCCCGACCGGTCTGGGCGCCACCCAGAGCGAGCTGGAGTGGGCGATCAACGCCTACACCCTGGTCTTCGCGGGGCTCCTGTTCTCCGCCGGCATCCTCGGCGACCGCCTCGGCCGCAAGAAGGTGCTCCTCGGCGGCCTCACCGTCTTCGGCCTCGGCTCCGCCCTCGCCGCATTCGCGGGCTCGCCCACCGAACTCATCCTCTTCCGGGCCGTGATGGGCCTCGGCGCCGCCTTCGTGATGCCCGCCACCCTCGCCGTCCTCATGAACGTGTTCGAGCGCGAGGAGCAGCCCAAGGCCATCGGCATCTGGGCCGGCGGTGTCGGACTCGCCATCGCCATAGGGCCGATCACCGGAGGCGTCCTCCTCGACCACTTCTGGTGGGGGTCCGTCTTCCTCATCAACGTACCGATCGTGATCATTGCCGTCGTGCTGATGACGGTCCTGGTGCCCGACTCCCGAGACCCGAAGCCGGGCCGGATCGACCCCGTAGGGGTCCTGCTCTCGGTCGTCGGTCTCGTACTACTCGTCTACGGCATCATCAAGGGCGGCCAGCTCGCCGACTTCACCGACCCGCAGGTGCTGGCGACCATCGGCGCCGGTCTCGCCGTACTCGTCGGCTTCGTGCTGTTCGAGAAGCGCAGCGACCATCCGTCGATCGACGTGACGTACTTCCGCGACAAGACCTTCTCGGCCGCGATGTCCGTCATCGCGCTCGTCTTCTTCGCGCTGATGGGCGTGACCTTCTTCTCGGTCTTCTACACCCAGAGCGTGCGCGGCTACTCGCCCCTCCAGACCGGCCTGCTGATGCTGCCGCTGGCCGCAGCCCAGCTGATCTTCGCGCCGCGCGCCCGGCTCGCCGTCGACCGCTTCGGCAACCGGGCCACGACCACCGCCGCGATGCTGCTGATCGCCGCGACGCTCGCCGCGTTCGCGACGTTCGAGGCGGACACCCCCATCTGGATCCTGGAGATCGTCTTCTTCCTCATGGGCACCGGCATGGCGCACATCATGACGCCGACCAGCGTCGTCATCATGCAGTCCCTGCCCCGCGAGAAGGCCGGCTCCGCCTCCGCGCTCAGCAACACCTTCCGCCAGGTCGGCGGCGCGCTCGGGATCGCCGTACTCGGCTCCGTCCTCTCGGCGGCCTACCGCAGCGGCATCGAGGACAAGCTCGGCGCGCTGCCCGCCGGCGTACGGCACACCGCGGGCGAGTCCATCGAGGCCACCCTCGGCGTCGCCGCGAAGCTCGGCCCGAAGGGCGAGGCGCTCGTCGGCCCCGCCAACGACGCGTTCCTGCACGCGATGCACATCACCGCGCTGTGCGGCGCGGGTGTCGCCGTCCTGGGCGCCCTGGTCGTCGCCCTGTGCCTGCCGGGCCGCCCGGCCGCGCCCCAAGAGGGCGAGGAGAAGGCGCAGTTGGTGTCCACGGATCACTGAAATGCCGATCACCGGAGAGAATCGAACGCAGGACGTACGACGCACGACGCACGACGAGGAAGGGAAGAGGGCGCGTGAACCTCGCGGACGGCTCGGCCGACCGACCCCCCACGGGCAGTTCCCCTGCCGGGGGGACCCCTGCGGGCAGCTCTCCTGCCGGGAGGGGTCCTGCGGGCAGTTCCCCTGCTGACCGACCCCGCACGGGCAGTTCTCCTGCCGGGGGGACCCCTGCGGGCAGCTCTCCTGCCGGGAGGGCCCCTGCGGGCAGCCTCCCCACCGGGAGGCACCCCACGGGTACGCCCCCCGCGAGCGGGCCCCCCACGGGTGGCACCCCCGCCAGCCGCCCCCCGACGGGCGGAACCGCCCCCCGCCCCACCGCCGGAGGCACCCGTGGCCGCCCCCGCAGCGAAGCCGTGGAACGCTCCATCATCGAGGGCGTGATGCAGCTCCTGGAGGAGGGCGTGCCGCTCGCGGACATCTCCATCGAGCGGGTGGCCCGTACCGCCGGTGTCGGCAAGGCCACCATCTACCGCCGCTGGCCGGGCAAGGAGGAGCTGTTCGTCGACGTCATGCGCGTCATGGAACCCGCGGACCCGGAGCTGCCCGGCACCTCGATGCGCGACGACCTGGTCGTCCTGCTGGAGGCGCTGCGCCGGCGCGGACTGGCCAACCGGTCCTCGGCGTTCCTGCACAACGTCCAGGCCCAGATGAAGAGCAGCCCCAAACTCTGGGCCGCCTACCACGCCACCGTCGTCGAACCGCGCCGGCTGCTCGGCCTCGAACTCCTGCGCCGCGGCCAGCGGAACGGCGAACTACGCACGGACGTCGACGTCACCCTGATGAACGACCTCTTCGTCGGTCCGATGCTCCTGCGCGCCGTACTGCGCCCCGACGCGGACCTGCCGGAGGGTCTCGCGGAGCAGATAGTCGACACGCTGCTGGAAGGTCTGCGGCCGGCCGCCCCGTAACCGGGAATTCGTACGTCTGTCGGAGCGCCCGGCGGACGACTGTGCGTGTTTCGTCACAGAGAGCGCTATCCGGCACAGCGACTGGAACTGGTCGCGCCGACTTGTTCGTCATCGTCCCCGTACGGCCGTCATGGGACGGCGAGAACGGAACCGATCATCCCCTAGGGTCTTAGTCGCGGGGACGGACGGGATGCACGGCAGGTTGTGAGGCGACGGTATGGCCCAGCAGGCGTACATGACGGAGACGGACAACGGAGGCTCGGGACCCGAGCGCCGGGGACCCCGGCTTCGGCGCCTGATGAGCCGTCTGGTGGCCGGCTGGCGGGACGATCCGAGAATCTGGCGCCGGGGCATCGTCACGGCGGTACTGGCCCTGCTGCTGGCCCTCGTGATGGTGCTGCACGCGCAGATCCCCAACAGGATCGGCAACCTCGGCAGCCTCAGCGAGACGTTCCTGCCCTGGTTCGGCATCGTCTCCGTACCGCTGCTCCTGATCCTCGCGCTGATCCGGCGCTCCGCGACCGCGCTGATCGCGGTGCTGGTTCCGACGGCGGTCTGGTTCAACCTCTTCGGCGGGCTGCTCGGCAGCAACGCCGGTACGGGCGGCAATCTGACGGTGGCCACCCACAACGTCAACGCGGAGAACCCGGATCCGTCCGGCACGGCCCGCGAGGTGGCGGACGGCGGCGCCGACGTCCTCGCCCTGGAGGAGCTGACGGAGACGGCGGTCCCGACGTACGAGAAGGCCCTCGCGTCGACGTACAAGTACCACTCGGTGCAGGGCACGGTCGGCCTGTGGAGCAAGTACCCGATCAGCGCCTCCCGGCCGGTGGACATCAAGCTGGGCTGGACGCGTGCGATGCGCGCCACCGTGGCGACGCCGGAGGGACCGGTCGCGGTTTACGTCGCCCATCTCCCGTCGGTACGCGTGAAGATGGAGGCCGGCTTCACGGCCCGCCAGCGCGACCGGAGCGCGGACGCGCTGGGCGAGGCCCTCTACGACGAGAAGCTGACCCGCAAGATCCTGCTCGGCGACCTCAACGGCACGATGAACGACCGCGCGCTGAACGCCGTCACGGCGCAGATGCGCTCGACGCAGGGCGCGTCGGGCAGCGGCTTCGGGTTCAGCTGGCCGGCGTCGTTCCCGATGGCACGGATCGACCAGATCATGGTGCAGGGCGTGGAACCGGTCAGCTCCTGGTCACTGCCGCGCACGGCGAGCGACCATCTGCCGATCGCGGCGAGGGTGAAGATTCCGGCATCGACATCGGCAACGGGCTCGTAACCAGGGAGAACCCCGCTGTTCCCCCAGGGGAATACTGGGCGTGGCAGCCTTTGTTCCGTACTTGAACATAAACTGTACGGACCTACGCCCGCCGCACCCTCCGAAAGGCCGCTCCTCCTATGTCCCGGCGCACGCCGACCCTGGCCCTGCTAGCCCTCGCCGTAGGTGCCTTCGGCATCGGCACGACCGAGTTCGTGATGATGGGCCTGCTGCCCGACGTCGCCGACGACCTGGGCGTCTCGATCCCGTCCGCCGGACACCTGGTCTCGGCGTACGCACTGGGCGTGGTGATAGGCGCCCCGCTGCTGGCGGCGGTGACGGCCCGGATGTCCCGCCGCAAGCTCCTGATAGGCCTGATGGCCCTGTTCGTGGCGGGCAACGCGCTCTCCGCCTTCGCGCCGACCTACGACTACCTCCTGGCCGCCCGCTTCCTGAGCGGACTGCCGCACGGCGCGTTCTTCGGCGTGGGCGCGGTGGTGGCCACGACGATGGTCGCCCCCGAGCGCAAGGCCCGCTCGGTCTCCCTGATGTTCCTGGGCCTGACGGTCGCGAACGTGGTCGGCGTCCCGGTGGCGACGGCGATGGGCCAGCAGCTGGGCTGGCGGGCGACCTTCCTCGGCGTGAGCGTGATCGGCGTGGCGGCCATAGGAGCACTGGCGCTGCTGGTCCCGCAGACCCGGACGGAAGCGCCGGTGGCGGGCCTGCGCGGCGAACTGGCCGCGCTGCGATCCCTCCCGGTGTGGCTGGCCCTGGGCACGACGGTGGCGGGCTTCGGCGCGCTGTTCTCGGCGTACAGCTACATCACGCCGATGCTGACGGACTCCGCGGGCTACAAGGACTCCAGCGTGACGGTGCTGCTGGCCCTCTTCGGCGTGGGCGCGACGATAGGCAACCTGCTGGGCGGCCGCCTGGCGGACCACGCGATGCGACGCACGCTGTTCGGCGGCCTGGTGTCGCTGATCGTGGTCCTGGCCGCGTTCCCGCTCCTGATGAGCACGACGTGGAGTGCGGCGCTGGCCGTCATGCTGCTGGGCGCGGCGGCGTTCGTCACGGGCTCACCGCTCAACCTGATGGTGATGGAGCGTGCGTCGACGGCCCCGTCCTTGGCGTCCTCGGCGAACCAGGCGGCGTTCAACCTGGCGAACGCGGGCGGGGCGTGGGTCGGGGGCCTCGCCTTGGCGGCGGGGTTCGGCGTGACGTCTCCGGCGTTGGTGGGCGCGGGGCTGGCTCTGCTGGGGCTGGGAGTGGCGGGGGTGGCGTACGTGGTGGACCGGCGCGGGGCGACTCCGTCGGTAGGGCGGGAGCGGCTGGTGGCGTCGCATGTGCCTTCGCGGGGGGAGAGGGTGCACCACTGAGGGGGTTTGCCCACCCACCCGTTTCCAGTCTGTTTGCCGGGCGCCGTCGAACCCCTCGACGGCGCCCGGCATTCTGAGCTCGCCCGGCGTATCGAGGCGTGGAAGCGGTTGGATGCCCCTGTGAGCGATTACTGGACACCCGCCCATCACGCAGTCGAGCACGAGGACGCGGAGACCCTGGCGCGGTTGCTGGCCGGCGGCTCCGACCCGGACGAGGTCTTCGGCAATATGACTCTGCTGACGCATGCGATCGACGTCGAGGGCGACAGTTCTCTACAGAGCGGCAAACCGCTGACCGTGCACACCACCGCCGTGCTGCTGGCCTTCGGAGCTGATCCGGAACTCGCCGATCCCGACGGCCACACCCCCATGTACATGGCCGAGCGCTACGGCCACGGCCTGGCGGCGAAGCTGCTGCGGGCCCACATCAGCGGCCGATGAGTTTCCCCGCGCCCCGGAGTCAATCAGGGTAGAACCGAACCGGCTGAGAACCAGCCACGGGACACACCCCCGAGACACACCCCCGAGACGCACCCAGGAGACCAGAGATGCGCACCCTGATCAGCACCGCCTTCGTCTCGCTCGACGGAGTCGTGGAGGCCCCGGGCGGCGAGCCCGGCTACCGGAACTCCGGGTGGACCTTCAAGGACGTCGAGTTCCTGCCGGAGGCGTACGAACTCAAGGGCCGGGAGCAGAAGGAAGCCACCGCGATGCTGCTGGGCCGGACCAGCTACGAGGCGTTCAGCCCGGTCTGGCCCGACATGGAGGACTTCCCCGACTACAAGGTGATGCCGAAGTACGTCGTCTCCACCACCCTCACCGAGGCCGACCTGGTCTCGAACTGGGGCGAGACCACGATCCTGCGCTCGCTGGACGACGTGGCAGCCCTGAAGGAAACGGACGGCGGCCCGATCATCATCCACGGCAGCGCCACCCTCACCCGAAACCTCTCCAACGCCGGCCTCATCGACCGCTACCACCTGCTGGTCTTCCCCCTGCTGCTCGGTGCGGGCAAGCGCCTGTTCAGCGACACGGACAAGGACGCCCAGAAGCTGAAGCTCGTCGAGTCCGAGGTGTACGCCAACGGCCTGCAGAAGAACGTGTTCGACGTCGTCCGCTGACGGTCCGCCCGAAGGCGGACCAAGGTGACTACTGAGCATCCAACGCAGGCGGAACGAACGCTGTTTGGTGGCAGCAGCACGTGCACACCAGATAACGCAGTCCAGGAACGCCGCTCTCTCGGGGCTTCGCGTCCTGGCACTGGCCGTGGGTGCCGATGGTGCAGAGGCTGGACACGTACGGGGGTTCCGGAGGCCAGGCAGGCTCGGAGGCGAGGGTCATTCGCCCGTCCCCCTGCCGGGGTTGGTCATGGGGTAGAGCGGGATGACGTTCCATGTGCCGCCCCAGGGGTCCCGGTGGTCCCCGTCGTGCCCGTGGGGGAGGACGCACGCGCCTACCTCGCTGAGGATCGGGGCGCCGTACAGCAGGGAAGCGCGGACCTTCCCGCACCTGGCCGTGTTCGTTGGCGGCTGCGTCATCGGTCGCCTCCGGCGTAGGCGTGACGGTAGCTCGCCCAGAGTTCCTGCCCGCTCTCGCAGCCGTCCTGTGCCTTGCGCACGCTCTTGCAGCCGTCGCCGCACTTGCGGGTGTGCTCGTGCCACAGGCGGTAGGCGCGCAGCATGGGCAACTCGGGCTGCCGCACGGCCGCACTGACTCTGGTACGCCCTGCGCCGCTCATCGAACGCAACCACGTGTTGTTGGGACGGAGATCCGGATGTCGAGGCTGTACGGCCGTACACGGGCCGCACGGAGTGCCGTGACCATTCCCGAGGCCAGGCTCTCGGTGAGGGTGGGCAGGTACGGCCGTGACAGGCGGGACGCCGAACCGTCCAGAGGTGCCTGGTCAGTGCTGTACGGCGACCGGTGTGGAGACGGCACCCGTGCGGTGAGGATCGGGTAACCCTCTACGTTCCTGTTCCTAGTGGTCGCGACAGTTCGAATCGTCATCGGCACCCTGCGGCGGGAACCGGTCGCGGGCAGTAGGCGGGCCAGGCTCCAGAGGGCCAAAGCCACCAGTGCCCAGTGCAGCGCCGCAGCGCTACGCTCGGCCATGTTCAACAACTCCCATGCGGTTGGTGGGCCACGCTCCCGGACGGTCGCCGAGTCGCGGGTCTCTGTTCGCTGTTCGGGGCGATGTTCACGCGCGCTCCCCTGGGGATCGCGAGAGAGCACCACGTCATCTCTCCACCGCGACTGACGCCCCACTCGCGCGCAACGGCGGCGACGATCAACAGCCCTCGGCCGCTCTCGTCGTCGTCCCCCGCCACGCGGGGTTCGGCCGACTTCGGTGTCCCGTCGGCGACTTCGACACGCAGTTCGTCGGCGTGGCGCTGCTGCACGCGGAGGCTCACCGAGGCGCCATCGGTGTGCTGGATGGCATTGGTGACCAACTCGGAGACGACCAGCGTCGCGGGTTCGATCAGCGAGGGCAGATCCCACAGGCGCAGATGGGCGGCTGTGATCCTCCGTATGTGCCGGACGCGGGAGTAGGCGGGGGCAAGATCCACCTCGAAGGCATGGAGCACGGCCGGCTCTGTGGCCGACAAGGCTTGTGAGGTCTTGCGCATGGTGCCCTCGCATCGTCGCTGGTGGTTGGGAGCTGCCCGCCGTACGGCCCCGAAGCCTCGTTCGGGCCTGCCCCGTGCGCCCCGAGACGGCCGATCTCGATCAGTGCGCTCAACCACCGTGCCGTGTGTGCGATTTACTGTGCAAGCCCAATTGCGGTGAGGATAAAATTGGCACATGCCCGAACATGGGCAGGGGGTTGTTCAGTCGGATGCAGAGGGTGGCGCGCTCAGGGACAGACCCCCCAACAGCATCGAGCACAGGGCACGTTGAGCACCGGCAGGGTTGGGGAGAGGATCACGCAGTGGCAGCAAAGCGCGGAGCGACCTTCCGACGCAGGGAGTTGGGCAAGGAGCTGCGCAGGCTCCGGGAGAAGAAGGGCGAGACGCTTCAGGAGGTGGCCAAGGCGCTTGGCTTCTCCCACACGAAGCTCGCGCGAGTGGAGATCGGCGAGAACGACCTGCCACGGGTGAGTGACCTCGAAGGTCTCATCGACCACCTCGACATCGACCTTCCCCGTGAAGACCGGGAGCTGCTGCTCCAACTGCACAGGGAGTCGTTGAGCAAGGAGCCGTGGATGCCGTACAAGGCGTTCATGCCGTCGAGGATGCCGACGTTCCGTGGCCTGGAGCAGGACGCGAGGGTGATGCGCGCCTGGCAGCCGGCCTTCGTCTTCGGCCTGTTTCAGACGGAGGACTACGCCAACGCTCTGTACCGGATCGCGAAGCCGGTCGACGAGACGACGAGCGAGTACGTCGAGCAGAACGTTCGGCTGAGGCTGGAGCGGAAGGAACTGATCACTCGCTCGGAAGAGCCTCTGGAACTGCGCGTCATCATGGACGAGGCGGCGGTCCGACGGATGGTGGGTGGCCCCGAGGTGATGCGCGCCCAGTTCGAGGAGATCGTGAAGCTGGGCGAGTTGGAGAACGTGACCGTCCAGATCCTGCCGCACGACGTCGTGACGTACCGCACGGAATCGAACTTCATTCTGCTGGACTTCTCCGAGACACTCGACCCTGTAGTGGAGGTCGACATGCCCAACACGATCAGCGTCACCGACGAGCGGCGGGAAGTCCAGAGGCACATCCGCCGCTATGACGCCATGCGCGACAGCGCCCTGCCCCCGGCTCGCACAGCCGGCTTCCTGGAAGCACTAGCACGAGAGTGGACATAGCCATCATCACCAAGATCACGGCCCTTGAAGTGGCCGACGAATCCGCCTGGTTCAAGTCCTCGTACAGCAACGACACGGGTGGCGCGTGCGTCGAGATAGCGGCGTGCACCGACCACGTCGGCATCCGCGACTCCAAGGACAGAACCGGCCCCGCACTCCTCGTGCCGACTGCGGCCTGGTCCTCGTTCGTCGGCCTCGTGTGCACCGGAGACGTCGACTTCGGCACGTACGAATGATGAAAATGGACTCGACCTTCCTCGGCCGGCGCCCGGGCAATCGGACCTTTCCGTAGAGCCGCACCAGTGGTCTGGCGGGTGCGCCAGCCTTGGTGGGCAGCGGGGAAGCAATGCGGTTCCTCGAAGTTGAGCGATGCGGCCCTCTGGGTGTCGGCCCGTCCTGGAGGGCTTGTCGAAGCGTGACGAAGGGGCGCCCGGCCCGACCTCGGCCGACCAGGCGCCCTTTTCGTGCAGTTGTTCAGGATTGATCCGGTTCTTCTTTTACGTCTTCGGAAAATATTTGGCCGGACAGTGAGACCCCTTCACCGTCCACGCCGTCACTCGCACACCGGCAGAATCGGGCAAAAGTCCCGACCGGGCGTCCATCGGATTGAAGTCCAGAGTGTCGCTCTTTATCGCGTCTTGGTGATTTCCGGGTTTGTCATGGGACTTCCCTGACGCTTCAACAACGTGCTCCGCGCGCCCCTTGTTAGATTCTGCGCCGCCCGTCATCACAGTGCCTCCATGGATGGCACACACGGTTGACGGCGCAAGGAGGGGGACAGAACCGATGAAGTACATACGCCCGCGCGGGAGAGTCTTCGCGGCGGTGCTGGCCGCCACGGTGACGGCACTGCTCGCCACCGCCGCGCCCGCCTACGCCGGAACGTTCAAAGTCACGTCCAACTGCGATGTCCCGTGGGTCAGTTGCTCCGACGAGCCCGAGCTCTGGGAGATGTACAACTCGAAGGCCTACTCGTTGTCGGGCGACAGCTACGTCACGAGCTGGGCCGAGTTCTGGGGAGACGTCTACAACTACGACGGCACCAGCGAGTACCAGGGTTCGACCCTGGAGACCTACCGGTACGTCTTCAACGGCAACGGCAACGGCTCCGGACAGTACGTCAAGAACAACGCCGGATCGATACAGAACTGCTCGGAGGTGAACAACTACCGGGTCTACTTCAACTCCGACTACGCCGGGCACTCCCAGTACATTCCGCATCGCGACGCGTACGCCGACTGCGTCTGGTACGACCTCGATTCCACCCTGAAGAACAACGAGGCCTCCCAGCACTTCGCCTGAATTCGTCGAAGCCGAAAGGTGTGCGTCCGATGACCGTCCGTAGGACCGCCGTGTCCATAACCGTCGCAGCCGCCATCACCGTGCTGCTCACGTCCTGTTCCACCGGGGGAACCGATTCCACCGGGCGAACCAATTCCGCGGGCGCCGGTCCGCACACGAAACCGGTCGCCAACGCCTCCTCCAGCGTGAACAAGAGCACATGGCCGCAGGCCACTCCCACCGCCGGGCTCGCCAAGGGGCTCTCGCTGCCCCTGGAGGCCTACATGGAGACCTATCAGGACACCGTCGCTCTCGACGACGCCGAGCGGCACCTGGAAACCCAGTGCATGGCCGACTACGGCCTGCACATCAGTTTTCCGCCGGCCGGCCAGAACCCGCCGCCCAACGCCGACGACTCCAACATGCCTCGCCGCTACGGGATCACCGACCAGGCCATGGCGGAGAAGTACGGCTACGGCCTGCCCGACAGCATTCAGCACCAGGAGGGCACCAGGATGCCCGAACTGACAAAGGAACAGATCGAAGTGCTGACCGGCCGCACCGGCATCCGCAACAGCCCTGCCGACCCGGCTCCTGCCAAAGCGCCTTCTGCCTACCACGGCAAGCAGATCCACAAGGACGGCTGCGCAGGCTGGGCGGACGACCAGATCGGCAGCCGCAATCTGGACTTCTCGCTGGTCTCCCGGCTCGACGGCGAAAGCCTCACGCAGTCCCAGCAGACGCCCGCCGTGCACAGCGCCATCACCGCCTGGTCGACGTGCATGAGCAGCAAGGGCTACACCGTCGACACCCCCTACCACGCCGACGAGATCGTCCCGCACACCGACGGCAGCCCCTCCAAGGAGGAGATCGCCGTCGCGGTCGCCGACATCGGCTGCAAGAAGAGCACCGACCTCGTGAAGACCTGGTTCACCGAGGACTCCAGGATCCAGGAGCGGCAGATCAAGGACCACCAGACAGAACTCGACGCCCTGCGTACGCGCCGTACCCGAACGGTCGACGCCGCGCAGAAGACTCTGAACGGCTGAGCGGCGATGCCACACCTGCGCCACATTCTGGCCGGAGCCGGCGTAGCCGCTGTCCTCGTCGGTGCGGCCGTCTACGGCGGCGTGCGCGCCACGCAGACTTCCGGCGCCGAATCGCGAGCGTCGTCCCACGACCCGCTGCCCACCACGCTTGTCACTCCGCAGCCTGTCGGAACGCGGGCACCGACCGCATACGGCTACGGCAGGCCGATGGCCACCGCCGAACACGGCGAAGTCCTCGCCTACACCCCGCACCGGCTTCCGTACAAGCTGCTCCAGGTCCCGTTCACCATCACCAACACGGGCCACGAAGCAGCCATGTACAGCGTGTACTTCACCGTGGAGATCGGCGACGGCGCCGACAAGGCGTCCTACCGGCAGGTCGTCACCAGCGGCGGCCTCGACGCCCACCGCACCATGGCGACCCGGGCCACGATCGGGAACGTCGGCGAGCTGCCCGCGGGAGCGATCCGCATCACCATCACCGACGTACAGAAAAGGAGCCACAGTGACCTCCCTTCGTAGGAGATCGCCGGCGACCCCGCCCTCGCGGCGCGTTCGCGGAAGGGCTGACCCGTGCCGTCCATGAAGGCGATCGCGGCTGCCACCGCGGTAGGCCTGGTACTCGTGGGCGCGGTGGTCTACGGCGGCATCCGCCTCGCCGACAGTGTCGATCACGATTTCGCGGCCCCGTTCCCCGCTCCGAGCGCGAGCAGCACCTGGCTGCCGGCGCCGTACGACACGCTCAGTCCCGCGCAGTACCACTTCGGAGACGCTGTCGCCCACGCCGCCGGCAGGGATGTGGTCGCGTATGTGCCGCAGCAGCACTCGGATCATGTGCTGACCGTGCCGTTCACCATCACCAACCACGGCAGCGAGCCGTACGACTACGAGATCACGGTGACCGTCACCGGGGCGATCGATCCCGGTATGCCTCAGAGTGCGCATATCTCCAGTGCGGGGATGCTGCCGCCGAACGCCACGATGAGCACGGAGATCAACTTCGAGAGCCGTGGCGACGAGCCGGTCCGGGACATCGATGTCCGCATCGCGAATGTCAACAAAAAGGGGGAAACATGATAGTCCGTCGTAGGCGAAGAGCGGTGACGGTTCTCGCTGTTGCCGCCGCTGTGGCAGGACTGACACAGGTCCAGCCCGCCGCTGCGAATCCCACCACCTCCAGTCCCACGTCCACTTCGAGACCGACGCCCGCTGCTCCGAAAGGGGCCGTCAAGGCTCCGGACACCACGTTGGGCAAGGGATGGAAGACCTCCGCGGACCGAGCCGTGACCACCGCCGCCGACAGTGACGGACTGCATCTGCTCGTCGCGGACAGCAGGAACGCCTATGTGTGGAAGACGGTCACGGTGCTGAGTGAGCCTCAGCTTCCGGCCGACACCTGGATCGGCAACAGTTGCGTCATGGATGACGACCACGCGGCCGTTGTCTACGCTCCCCGCACCTTCACCAACAAGCCGGACCTGATGATGGGCGGCGCGTTCACCGCGATCGTGAACCTCGATGACGGCAGCGTCACCAAGCTGCCGTTCACCGCGTCCCTGGCCTACTTCGACCCGACGTGCAACCCGGCCACGCACACCGCCGTCTTCACCGCGCTCCGCGACACCGAGACGCGCCTGGTCACGGTGAACGCCAAGGGCTCCACCCTCGCGGACACCACGGCGAAGGGTGAGATCACCTCCGCCGTGCCCACCGGCGACGGCGTGATCGCGGCCGCCGGAAACCGGCTCGTCCACGTCGACCGCGAGGGCAGGACGGCCGAACTCACCACCACCCGGCACGCCCCGTACGGCATCCGGGTGAGCGGCGACGGCACCGTCACCTACATCGACCGCACCGGCGACACCGACGCCGACGTGCAGACGTACGCGCACGGCAGGAAGACGACCGTCGCGAGCGGCAGGCTCACCGCGATGAACCTGCGCCAGGGCACGGACGGCACGGTCTACCTCACCGGAACGGCCGACCACGGCAAGGACTTCGCGGCCAGCGGCATCAAGGCCCTGAACGTCTCACCCGACGCGGAACCATCCACCCGTGGACGCCTGGCCGTCGACCCCGTCGTCTCCCCGGCCGTGCTGGCGGGCGTCGACAACGTCCAGGGCGCGGGCCAGGGCTTCACCAGGACCACGACCAGGGAACCCGCAGCCGAGACGACGCCGGGCCGCGTCAGCCACGCGCTGACCATCACCGCCACCGTGCCGGGCACGGGCAGGCGCACGACACAGAGGGCCGCCGAGCCGGGCACCACCGCGGGCAGCCGGCCGTCACCGGCACTGACCGGCTCCCCGAAGCCGCAGCTGTCGACGATGAGCACGCTGACCACGGCCGACGACGACACCAGGGCCAACGACCCGGTCGACACCGACGCCTGGTGCTCCGTGCCCCGCAACGACACCGCGACCCAGGCTCTGCAACCCACCCCGAACCAGGTCGAGTGGGCCGTGGACATGGCCGTCCGGGGCGACCTGCGCTCCGGCTATCTCACCCAGGGCGGCTGGCGCTCGCAGACCGGGATCTCCACCATCGACCCGCAGGGCCTGTTCCCCGTCCCGACGCTGAACTCCACCACCGGCCGGATCCCCGCACAGGTCGAACTGGGCATCCTCGCCCAGGAGTCCAACCTGTGGCAGGCCGAATCCGGCGCCATCCCCGGCCAGATGGGCAGCCCGCTCGCGGCCGTCGACGGCTACTACGGGCACCAGAGCGGCGGCACGCTCGCCGACTACTGGACCATCCACTGGGACCTGTCCGACTGCGGCTACGGCGTCGGCCAGGTCACCGACGGTATGCGCAAGGCCGGTTACGAGAAGGAGGGCGAGACCTCGCTCCCGGCCACCACCCAGCGCGCGATCGCCGTCGACTACGCCACCAACATCGCCGCCTCGCTGTACATCCTCGCCGACAAGTGGAACGAGGTGCACGAGTCCGGCCAGACGATCACCGTGAACAACGACGACCCGGCGAAGCCCGAGAACTGGTTCACCGCGGTGTGGAACTACAACCTCGGCCTCAACACGAAGGCGGACGAGGCCACCAACGGCAACTGGGGCCTGGGCTGGTACAACAACCCGGCCAACCCGGTCTATCCGGCGTCCCGGCTGAGCTTCATGAACACCGACATCGACCCCCTCGCCGCCAAGGACGCCGCCGAGCCCCAGAAGTGGCCGTACGAGGAGAAGGTGATGGGCTGGGCCGCCTGGTCCATCGACACTGGTCACTCCTACGCCACCTCGGGCCGCCAGGACTGGCCCGGCGAGTCCGGCTTCTCCTCCGCCGGCTTCCGGCCCGCCTACTGGAACGGCACGACCGACCTCTACACCGTCCCGGGCAGCGCGACCTACAACCGGGCGCACGTCTCGCCGCCGCTGGACACGTTCTGCAACTCCCAGAACGGCTGCGACGCGGCCGATCCGCCGGACTGTTCCGACGCCGCCTGCTACACGCCGTACTGGTGGAACGCCTCCAACGCCACCTGGAAGTCTGACTGCGCCACGACCTGTGGCTTCGAGAACATCAAGTACCAGACCCTGGTCAGCGAGCCCGGGCGCGGTTACCGCCTCCAGTACGGCACACCCGTCTGCTCCGGCGCACCCTCGGGCGCCCTCGTGGTCGATGACGTACCGACGGGCACCAGCACCTGGAGCGACTGTGGGTCCACCACGACCGACGGCTCGTTCCAGTTCACCTTCTACCCCGACCCGGACGCGACCGGCCCCGGCCTCGGGCAGTACGACGCCAAGGCCGACCTGCACCAGATCGGCGGCGGCTACGAAGGCCACTTCTGGTATACGCACGCACGCGACGCCGACCATCTGGGCGGCGACGGGGGACGTATGACCGTCCTCGGCGACTGGAAACTGAACTCGGCCGTCGACGGCAGCCAGGCCAAGGTGTACGTACACATCCCGGACACGGGCGCGCAGGTCGCCAACGCCTCGTACAAGGTCATCACCCCGTTCGGCGCGGTGACCAGGACCGTCGACCAGAACGCCAACGCGGCCGACACATGGGTCTCGTTGGGCGCATACAACTTCAAGGACCAGGCGCCGGAGGTGCAGCTGACCAACACCACCTCGGACGGCGCCGCCGACAAGGACGTGGCGTACGACGCCGTCGCGTTCGTGCCCGGCGAATACAGCGGTATCCCCTCCGACCTGACCTTCCACGACCCCGACCTCAACGCGGCGCAGCCCGCGGACATCACCACCCCGACCGACGTCGGCATGAGCGTCATCGGCGGAAGCGGACCGGCCGGGCCGTCCGCCACCTCCGCCGCCTCCGTCAGCGCGGTCGTCGCGGAGCGGCCGGGCAGCTTCGTCCTCTGGTGCAACGCGGAGCCCTTCAACCTCCTCCAGCAGTGGGTCAACCGGTCGGAGGCGTGCATCAAGAACCACGTCACCGTCGTCATCGTCGACGAGGACCAGAACATCATCGGCACCATGGAGTTCGACGAGCAGGCGGAGCTCAAGGCCTATTCGGACAACGCGACCTCCAACGCGCTGCTGAAACTCGTACCCACCGCCGCGACCGGTGTGGGAGCGACAGCGCCCGTCACCATCACCTCGGCCGGTGTCTGCTCCATCGACTGCACCCCCACCAGCCAGATCTGGAACACCTCCGACACCTGGGACTGGGCGACAGGGGACCGGCATGTCGGGGAAGTACAGACAGGGATCGTCTGGGGACAGTCCCTCTCGGAGGACATTCTCGGCATGACGTGGAAGCTCGGCGCCCTGGTGGCGGACGTTCCGTCGGAGAACGAGGCCGCCATCGGCACCGACCGCTACTCAGAACTGCGCTGCGACACCGTCGTCAAGACGACGCCCGGCTGCATCTTCGACTACTACAAGCCGACCTACTCCATGAACTCCCAGAAGTTCCCGGCCGCGGCGGCCCACGCATGGTTGGTCCAGCACCAGCTGCCTGCCCACCTCGGCCTCAGGGGTGAGGGTCAACCGCTGACCTATCTCGGCGACAGCGTGATGTCTCCGACGAATCCGAGCAAGAAGCAGAGCGACGCCAACAGGGACCTCATGTGCCCGACCGCCTGGGAGCGCAATCAGGACGTCACGCTGTCACCGGAACTCTCCTCCCAGGGAACGGACACACCCAGCTGCGACGAATTCGCCTTCGCCAAGAGCTATCAGAGCGGCGGCACGCCGACCTCTGTGGGCGGTACGAATCCCGTCGGCTCCGGTGACGACTGTCTTCAGACCTACGCGAAGAAGGACGCCGACGGACTGTGGCGGCTCCATGCGGACCTGCGCTATCCCCTTCCGACGTGGCAGGAGGTCTGCGGACGGTCCAGCATGTCCAACAATCAGAACACACAGTCCATGTCCCTGTTTCCCACGTTCCGCCGGAACAACCGGGTCATGGACAAGGACGACTACTGGCTTGACGTGGCCAAGCCGGACTGAGCCGGTCAGCTCGTCCAGCGGAGCCTTCCGTCGGTAACGGTGAAGCGCTCGTGCTCCATGACGGAGCCGGGCGCCGAACCGGTCTCCAGCAGGTTGGAAAGAGGCCGGAGATAATCATCGAGAGAGGGCAGGAAGAAGCTCGGGAAGTCGCCTTCGCTGAACGTCAGAAGGGGCGGCGGGCCAGGAGGGTTCTGCGCGTCCAGAATGACTCCGTAGGGCCCGTCGCTCTTCTCCATGATCGGGATCCACGGCGACTGCCAGTACTCGTCGTCCCCGATGTCCTGGGCGATGTGCAGATACTCCGCGTGCCGGCCGGCCATTTCCTTGCAGCCGAGGAATCTCATACCGCCAGGGAAGATGACCGAATCACGGTGCGGGAGGAGGGAGATCCCACCACCAGGAATGGGCTTCGCGGAATCCTTCGCGGTACTTCCGTTGTTCATGCGGAGCCAGGTCTCGAGAACGGTGGGGATCTCGAATCCCAGGTTCTCGTTCAGGCCCGCGATCTCCTCGTCCGAGGCCCCCGGGCGTAGTGCCTCCGCACTGGCCGGAGCGTGTCCCTGGAGCCAGCTGACGATGCGCTCCCACACCGAGGCCACCTCGTAGCCCTGTGGCATATCGGTACGTCCTTTCCGTTCCGTGTCCGGCCTTTACACCGACTCCCGCCACCCATTGGTAATAGGCAACCGCCGGTCCTTCCCGAACCCCTTCGCCGAGATCTTCGTCCCCGGCGGATACTGCCGCCGCTTGTACTCAGCCGTGTCCACCATCCGCAGCACCCGAGTCACCAACTCCGCGTCGTACCCGGCCGCGACGATCGCATCGGCACCCGTGTCCCGGTCCACGTACAGCTCAAGGATCGCGTCCAGCACCGGATAGTCGGGCAGCGAATCCGTGTCGATCTGCCCCGGACGCAACTCCGCACTCGGCGGCTTCGTGATCGAGTTCTCCGGGATCGGCGGGGTCTGGCCCCGCTCAGCCGCAGCCCTGTTGCGCCACTCGGCGAGCCGGAAGATCGACGTCTTGTACACGTCCTTGATCGGGCCGTACGCCCCCACCGAGTCGCCGTACAACGTCGAGTAACCCACCGCCAACTCGCTCTTGTTGCCCGGCGCCAGCACGATGTGGCCCTCCTGGTTGGAGATCGCCATCAGCATCGTGCCGCGCAGGCGGGACTGGAGGTTCTCCTCCGCCAGGCCCGTCAGGCCCAGGGAGCCCATGTACGCGTCGAACATCGGCGCGATCGGCACCGTACGGAAGTTCAGCCCCGTCCGGCGAGCCAGTTCCTCCGCGTCGCCGATCGAGTGGTCGGAGGAGTACTTGGACGGCATCGCCACGCCGTACACGTTCTCCGCGCCCACCGCGTCGCACGCCAGCGCCGCCACGAGGGCCGAGTCGATGCCGCCGGACAGGCCGATCAGGACCGAGCTGAAGCCGTTCTTCTTCACGTACGCCCGCAGGCCGACCACCAGCGCCGAGTACATCTCCTCGTCGTCGTCGAGGCGTTCCGCGTACGAGCCCGTCCGCTCGGCCTCGTACGCCTCCACCGGCTCCTCCGACAGGACCACTCGGTCGATGCGCAGACCGTCGTCCACCACGCCCGTCGGGGCGTCGGGGAGGGCCGCCGGCAGGTCCAGGTCGAGGACCACGCAGCCCTCCGTGAACTGGGGGGCCCGCGCGATCACCTCGCCGTTCCCGTCCACCACGATCGAGTCGCCGTCGAAGACCAGTTCGTCCTGGCCGCCGACCATCGCCAGATAGGCGGTCGTGCAGCCCGCCTCCTGGGCGCGCTTGCGGACCAGTTCCAGGCGCGTGTCGTCCTTGTCGCGCTCGAAGGGGGAGGCGTTGATCGAAAGCAGCAGGCCCGCCTTCGCCGAGCGTGCCGCCGGGACCCGGCCGCCGTCCTGCCAGAGGTCCTCGCAGATGGCCAGCGCCACGTCCACACCGTGTACCCGCAGCACCGGCATCGTGTCGCCCTGCACGAAGTAGCGGAACTCGTCGAAGACGCCGTAGTTGGGGAGGTGGTGCTTGGCGTACGTCAGGATCACTTCGCCGTTGTGCAGTACCGCGCCCGCGTTGCGCGGGGAGCCCGCCGGGCGGCCGAACTTCGGCAGGTCGGTCTCGGAGCGGTCGAGGTAGCCGACCACCACCGGGAGGTGGCCGAAGCCCTCCTCGGCCAGGCGCGTGGCGAGTGAGCGCAGGGCCGTGCGGGACGCCTCCACGAAGGAGGAGCGCAGGGCGAGGTCCTCGACGGGGTACCCGGTCAGCACCATCTCCGGGAACGCCACGAGATGCGCTCCCTGCTCGGCGGAGTGCCGGGTCCAGCGGAGGATCGATTCCGCGTTCCCGGCGATGTCGCCGACGCGCGAGTCGATCTGGTTCAGGGCGAGGCGTAGTTGAGGCACGTCGCCAAGTGTAATCGTCAATGCGACGCGATGGGGTGGCGGCGGGAGGGATGTGGGTCACCCCACGTCACTCCCGCCACCACCCCGGCACCGCGCGGACAGCGCGGTCAGCGCCTCAGCGGCGGTACGACTCCACGTAACCCTTCGCGGGCGTACCCACGCCGGTCACGTCGTCGTAGCCGCGTACGGCCTTCAGCGAGCTGTCCTTGCCGAGGCTGCGGACGGAGGTGAGGATCCCGTCCGTGGCGTCGTAGCCGTTGGTGAAGTCCAGGCGTGCCACGGCGAGCCCGTACCCCGTGGGGTTGTCGGTCACGTCGTGGTAGAGCCCCGCATGGGAGGCGTACCTCGCGTAGATCGCCGGGTTGGCGAAGCCGATCGGCGCGCCGCCGCGGGCCTCCTGCGCGAGCGCCTGTACGGCTGCGATCACCGGTGCCGCAAGCGACGTACCGCCGATGCGGTACTCGCTGTACGCGACGCCGCCCTCCGGCAGGGTCTGGGTCTGGCCGACCTTGAAGCCGGTGTTCGGGTCGGCGATCGCCGCGATGTCCGGGACGACCCGGTTGCCCTTCTCGCTGTTGGCCTTGGCCAGCGAGTTCGGGACGATGCCCTTCTGGTAGAAGGGCTCCGCGACCGTCGCGCTGGTGCCGCCGCCCGCGCCCGAGGTGAAGGCACCCGGGAAGTCCGTCCAGGACTTGCCGTCGGCCGACAGGGTGGCCTTCTCGGTGCCCCAGCCGGTCTCCCACTGGTACGCGTCACCCTTGCCGACCGCCAGCGAGGTACCGCCGACCGCCGTCACCCACGCCGAGTTGGCCGGGGTGTCGACCTGCTTCGTACCGGTGTTGACGACCTCGTCGCCGTTGTCGCCGGAGGAGAAGTAGAAGCCGATGCCCTCGACCGCGCCGAGCTTGAACACCTGGTCGTAGGCGGCGGCCAGGTCCGGCGTCTGGTTGGCCTCGATGTCGCCCCACGAGTTGGAGACGATGTCCGCGAGGTGCTTGTCGACGATCGTGCCGAGCGAGTCGAGCAGATCGTCGTCGGTGCAGGACGCGGAACCGACGTACGTGATGTCGGCGCCCGGCGCGACCGCGTGCACGGCCTCGACGTCGAGGGTCTCCTCGCCGTACCAGCCGGCCGCGGAGCACTCCTCGGTGTACCTGTAGTCCGTCGGCAGGACCTGCTTGAGCTGGCCGCTCCGGTAGGCGGCGTCGCCGTGCTTGGCCGCGTAGGTGGCGGCGTCGCCGGCGATGTACGGCGAGGCGTAGGCGTCGGTGATGGCGACGCGCACCTTCTTGCCGGTCCAGCTGCCCGCGCCGTACGCGGCCCGCAGCTGCTTGCCCGTGTAGCCCTCGACGGTGTACGGGATCTGCTTGCCGTACGCCGTCGGCAGCGTGGTGGCGGTGTTCGAGCCGTAGTACGTGGAGAAGGGTCCCAGGTTGCGGAACACGGTCTCCGGTGCCGGCAGCGTGTCGTCGTGGGTCGCCGTGTGCGGGGCGTTGTCCAGACCCGTGACGGTCAGCACGGCACCGTTCAGGCTCTCCGGCGCGGACGCGGTCTTTGCGGGAGCCCGATAGGTCCGCTTGCCCTTGGCGTAGTTGTGCAGCTGCGTGCCGAAGGCCTTCTCGGCGGCGGCCACGTCACCGGTCACCGTGACGTAGTGCGCCGTGACACCGGTGACCTTGAGGCCCGCCGACGTCAGCCACGCCTTGACCGCGGCGACCTGGGCCGGGGAGGCCCCGAAGCGCTGCTGGACCTGCGCGGCGGTGAGGTACTTGCCGTACACGGCGGACGTCGGGTCGGAGACGGCCTTCGCGTACGCGGCCAGACCGGTGGCATCCCGGCCGGCGAGGTAGACCCGGGCGGAGACCTTGGAGCCGTCGGACGTGGCTCCCTTGTCGGCCTTGGCGGTGGCCCACGCGGGCCTGGTGCCGGCGAGCGTGTCCCGGCCCGGGGAGTCCGCGGCATGGGCCGCGGGTATGCCGAGCGCCAGCGCGCCGGCGAGGAGCGGCAGGGTCGCTGCCAGGCTCACACCGGCGCGCGTGATGGCGCGATTGGATCTCATTGAGGAACCCCCTGATGCGGTTCAACGCGAGTGATCATCCGACTCTCGCGATGAACCGTCCATGCCAGGGGAATCTGGGGGGCATGGCTGGGCCAAGAAGCTCCCAAGGAACCGTATACGCAGGGGATTTAAGGCAAATATCCCAACTTGGCGGCCATCTCAACTTGGCGGCTATCCCAACTGAGTGGCTATCTCAACTGGGTGCCTACGACAGCGCCTTGGCGCCGCGCTCCTTCAACATCCCCGCCATGAGGGAGATCTCGGACTCCTGCGCGTTGACCATGCCCTGCGCGAGCCGCTTCTCGACCCCCACCTCGCACCGCTCCACACACCCCTGGGCCATGTGGACCCCGCCCTGGTGGTGCTCGGTCATCAGCTGGAGATAGAAGACCTCGGCCTGCTTGCCGCTGAGCTTGCCCAGCTTCGTCAGGTCGGTGTTGGTCGCCATGCCCGGCATCAGCGCGCCGTCCTTGCCGTCGGCCATGCCCGCCATGTCCATCCAGGACATGGGCGCGTCCGAGGACACCTTCGGCAGCTCCCACAGGTCGAGCCAGCCCAGCAGCATGCCGCGCTGGTTGGCCTGCGTCTGCGAGATGTCGTACGCGAGCCGCCGGATCTCCTCGTTGTCCGTCCGGTCGCGCACGATGTACGACATCTCGACGGCCTGCTGATGGTGGACGGCCATGTCACGGGCGAACCCGGCGTCAGCCGAGTCGGCGGCGGGCGCCGTCATCCCGGAGTCGTCGCCGTCGGCGACCGCGTAGGTGATCGCGCCGGCCGCGACGAGCGCCGTCACGGCGGCGCCGGCGATCCAGGGCGCGCGCATCACTGCGACAGCCCGTTCGTGCAGGCGGCGCCCGGCTCGGGGGTCTGGTCGCCCTGGACGAACTCCGAGAAGAACTTGTCCACGTTCGGGTCGGTGGCGCTGGTCACTGTGCGCTGCTTGCCCCACGCGGAGAGCATGATCGGGTCGGCCTGCTTGTCGTCCGGGCTCATGAGCGTGTACGGCGTCTTCTTCACCTTGGCCGCGAGCGCGTCGATGTCGGTCTTCGACGCCTTGCTGTTGTACGTCACCCACACGGCGCCGTGCTCCAGCGAGTGCACGGCGTTCATGTTGTTGATCGCCTTGGTGTAGACGTCGCCGTTGCAGTTCATCCAGACCTGGTTGTGGTCGCCGCCGACCGGGGGCTCCATCGGGTAGTTCACGGTCTTGGTGACGTGGTTCTGGGTGAGCTTCGTGTCCCAGGTCTTCACACCGTCCGCGCCGGTGACGAACTTGCCCGTGCCCTTGGAGTCGCTCGCGGCGGTGCTGCTGTCGTCGTCGGACTGCGACTGCACGAGAACCGTCGCGCCGACAACGAGACCGGCCACTATGACGACGCTCACGCCGATCGTGAGGATCCGGTTCCTGCGCTCGCGTGAGCGCTCGGCGCGCCGCATCTCCTCTATGCGCGCCTTGCGCGCCGCGCTGCCGCTGCCGCTGTCTTTGGCGCTCTTCTTGGCGGAACCCATGGGATCGATCCTTCTGGGGAAAGGGACGGGGAAAGGGACGGTCGGTCCCCTGATCGTAATCCGTGGCGGCCGATCGTCGGCCCCGATGGCCCGCAACGGTTCCGGTCGGTGGTCGCCCATTACGGATATCGCCGCGAACAGGCAAGATGGGCTGCAGAGCGGTCCACCCGCCGTACGCGAGGCGTTCACTCCGAGGTCGGCTGGACGATCAAGGTGCGCAATGCGCATGAAATGCTGTTGTGGTGGGATGCTCAGGTGCCCGACCGCCTTCCGTGGTGCGGGAGACAGGCGGCCTGACCAGCAAGGATGGGGAAGCGGAAGATGGACAAGCAGCAGGAGTTCGTGCTCCGGACGTTGGAGGAGCGTGACATCCGGTTCGTCCGGCTGTGGTTCACGGACGTGCTGGGCTTCCTCAAGTCCGTGGCCGTGGCCCCGGCGGAGCTGGAGCAGGCCTTCGACGAGGGCATCGGTTTCGACGGCTCCGCGATCGAGGGATTCGCCCGCGTATACGAGTCCGACATGATCGCCAAGCCGGACCCGTCGACGTTCCAGATCCTCCCGTGGCGCGCGGAGGCCCCCGGTACGGCCCGGATGTTCTGCGACATCCTCATGCCGGACGGCTCCCCGTCCTTCGCGGACCCGCGCTACGTCCTCAAGCGCGCCCTCACCCGCGGCTCCGACCTGGGTTTCACCTTCTACACCCACCCGGAGATCGAGTTCTTCCTCCTGAAGGACAAGCCGCTCGACGGCACCCGCCCGACCCCGGCCGACAACTCCGGCTACTTCGACCACACCCCGACCCACGTCGGCCAGGACTTCCGTCGCCAGGCGATCACGATGCTGGAGTCGATGGGCATCTCGGTCGAGTTCTCCCACCACGAGGGCGCCCCCGGCCAGCAGGAGATCGACCTCCGCTACGCCGACGCGCTCTCCACGGCGGACAACATCATGACGTTCCGCCTGGTCATGAAGCAGGTGGCGCTGGAGCAGGGCGTGAACGCGACGTTCATGCCGAAGCCGTTCTCCGAGTTCCCCGGCAGCGGCATGCACACGCACCTCTCGCTCTTCGAGGGCGACCGCAACGCGTTCTACGAGTCGGGCTCGGAGTACCAGCTCTCCAAGGTCGGCCGCTCCTTCATCGCGGGCCTGCTGAAGCACTCGGCGGAGATCGCCGCCATCACCAACCAGTGGGTCAACTCGTACAAGCGCATCTGGGGCGGCTCGGAGCGCACGGCGGGCGCCGGCGGCGAGGCCCCCTCGTACATCTGCTGGGGCCACAACAACCGCTCGGCCCTGGTCCGCGTCCCGATGTACAAGCCCGGCAAGACGGGCTCCGCGCGCGTGGAGGTCCGCTCCCTGGACTCGGGCGCGAACCCGTACCTGGCGTACGCCGTCCTGCTGGCCGCAGGCCTCAAGGGCATCGAGGAGGGCTACGAGCTGCCCCCGGGCGCCGACGACGACGTATGGGCCCTCTCGGACGCGGAGCGCCGCGCGATGGGCATCGAGCCGCTGCCCCAGAACCTGGGGGAGGCGCTCACGCTGATGGAGCGCAGCGAACTGGTCGCCGAGACGCTTGGCGAGCACGTGTTCGACTTCTTCCTGCGGAACAAGCGGCAGGAGTGGGAGGAGTACCGGTCCGAGGTGACGGCCTTCGAGCTGCGGAAGAATCTGCCGGTTCTTTAAGGGGCGCTTTTTTTGGGGTCCACCGGCCGCTCTCCTCGCTGCGGCCGGTGGGGGCTTGTCGCGCAGTTCCCCGCGCCCCTTAAGGGCGCGCCAGCTCGGTCAGCAGCTCGTGCAGGGGCTTCTGTGCCCGCACTCGGTACTCCTGGATCGCCCAGCCGTTCCCGTCCGGGTCCTTGAAGTACATGAAGGTGGCGCCGTCGTCCGGGGAGTACTGCATCGGTTCCGAGACCTCCAGGCCGCGTTCCGTCAGTTCGGCGTGGGCCGCCTTGATGTCGGGGACGCAGAGTTGGAGGCCCTGGTACGAGCCCGGGGCCGGGGTCGGGCCGTCCATCGTCTCCCAGACGGTGTCGCCGAGGGCGATCGAACAGCCCGAGCCCGGTGGCGTGAGCTGGACGATGCGCATTCCCGGCATGACCTCCTGGTCGATGTCGACGTGGAAACCGGCCTTGTCGCGGTAGAAGTCGCGGGCCCGGTCGATGTCGCTCACGGGCAGCGGGATCACTTCCAGCGTGTACTGCATGGCAGTCCTCCAGATCGCTTCACGTCGTCGTTGACGGGCGCTCAGGGCGCTCAGGGTGCTCAGTCGAACCGCCAGCGCGTCTGGCTGAACGGCTCCCCCTTACCGAAGCCGAAAACCGTGCGGGGCGCCACCGAAAAGACCACAGCGTGTCCGGAGCCGTGCTGGAAGTGACCGTCCCGCACCTCGAAGTGCCAGAAGCTGCCGTACTTGGCCTCCCAGGCCGCGGCCAGCTCGCGCAGACGGTCGTCGTCCGACACCCGTACGGCCTCGCCCTCGACCACCAGGTCGTACCCCTTGTTCCAGGTGTTGGTGCCCGTCGTCAGCACGACCTGCGGGTTCTGGGCGAGGTTGCGCGCCTTGCGCTCCTCGGGGCCCGTGCAGAAGTGCAGCGCGCCGTGCGACCAGATCGCGGGCAGCGGGGTGACATGGGGACGGCCGTCGGGTCGTACCGTCGAGATCCAGAAGAGTTCTGCGGCGCTGAGGCGTGCTTCTGTCTCGG
Source organism: Streptomyces sp. NPDC002156 (assembly GCF_053593675.1). Classification (NCBI taxonomy): domain Bacteria; kingdom Bacillati; phylum Actinomycetota; class Actinomycetes; order Kitasatosporales; family Streptomycetaceae; genus Streptomyces; species Streptomyces sp. NPDC002156. The sequence goes on from NZ_JBSFDA010000040.1 coordinate 44,870, forward strand.
GCCACGGGGGTGCGGTGGCGGTCTCCTCGCTGTAGCGGGGGTCGAGCCGGGTCCGCGGGGCAGTGGTGCCGGACATGGGGTGCCTCCTCGGCGTCGGTGGTCCCGTCGTAGGGCTGACCCCGTACGGCGGCCGAAATCATCGGTCCCACCAGTGGACATCGGGCCGCTCCGTCCGGCGCTTCCCACGGACTCTCCGGCTAGGCTCATGGCCGTACGACCTTGATCCGCTGGTCCGACGGGAGGCCCAGGATGATGGCGCCGGGGCGCAGGAGCAGTACCTTCACGCGGCTGCTGCGGCACGGCTTCACCGATCCCTCCGGGGCCGAGCGGCTCCTCGAGAGTGCCGGGCTGGCCTCCCTGCGGGACGACCCGGTGCTGCTCGACGCGCTGGGCGCGACCGCCGACCCGGATCTCGCGCTGCTCGGGCTCGTCCGGCTCGTCGAGGCGCAGGACGGGCGGACCGCCAGGCACGAGCTGCTGGACACGGTGATAGCGGCCAAGCCGCTGCGCGACCGGCTGCTCGGGGTGCTCGGCGCCTCCGCTGCCCTCGGCGACCATCTGAACCGGCATCCCCGCGACTGGCACGCCCTCGTCATGTACGAGCCCCGGGACCTCCACCCCGGGGTGGAGGAGTTCGAGCGGGGGCTCGCCGAGGCCACCGACCCCATCTCGCTGCGCGTCGCCTACCGGCGCTGCCTGCTGTCCATCGCCGCCCGTGACGTGTGCGGCACCACCGACATCGCCCAGACCGCCGCCGAACTCGCCGACCTCGCCACCGCCACCCTCCGCGCCGCCCTCGCCATCGCCCGGACCGCCGCGCCCGAGGACGCCTCGATCTGTCGGCTCGCCGTGATCGCCATGGGCAAGTGCGGCGGCCACGAGCTGAACTACGTCTCCGACGTCGATGTCATTTTTGTGGGGGAGGCTGTTGAGGGGGCCGATGAAGGCAAGGCTCTTCGCGCCGCCACACGCCTCGCCTCGCACCTCATGCGCATCTGCTCCGAGACCACCATCGAGGGCAGCATCTGGCCCGTCGACGCCAATCTCCGGCCCGAGGGGCGCAACGGACCCCTCGTGCGGACGCTCAGCAGCCATCTCGCCTACTACCAGCGCTGGGCCAAGACCTGGGAGTTCCAGGCGCTGCTCAAGGCCCGGCCGGTCGCCGGCGACCCGGAGCTGGGGGAGCAGTACGTCGCCGCGCTCGCCCCCCTCGTCTGGCACGCCGCCGAGCGCGAGAACTTCGTCAACGACGTGCAGAAGATGCGCCGTCGGGTCGTCGAGAACATTCCCATCGCCGAAGTCGAGCGGGAGCTGAAGCTCGGGCCCGGTGGTCTGCGTGATGTCGAATTCGCCGTGCAGCTGCTTCAGTTGGTGCACGGGCGGGCCGACACCTCCCTGCGGAGCGGGACCACTCTCGATGCCCTCAACGCGCTCGCCGCCGGCGGGTACGTCGGGCGTGCCGATGCCGTCCAGCTCGACGACGCCTATCGGTTCCTGCGGTCCATGGAGCACCGGATCCAGCTGTTCCGGCTCCGGCGCACCCATCTCGTCCCCGAGGACGAGGCCGATCTGCGGCGCATCGGGCGCTCGCTGGGGCTGCGTACCGACCCCGTCGCAGAGCTGAACCGTGAGTGGAAGCGGCACGCGTCCGTCGTACGGCGGCTGCACGAGAAGCTCTTCTACCGGCCGCTGCTCGATGCCGTCGCCCAACTCGCCCCCGGCGAGAGCAGGTTGAGCACCGGTGCGGCCCGGGAGCGGCTGGTCGCGCTCGGGTACGCCGATCCGGCCGCCGCCCTGCGGCACCTGGAGGCGCTGGCGAGTGGGGTGAGCCGGAAGGCCGCCATCCAACGGACGCTGCTGCCCGTCCTGTTGGGCTGGTTCGCCGACTCCGCCGATCCGGACGCCGGGCTGCTCAACTTCCGCAAAGTGTCCGACGCGCTCGGCCGAACCCCTTGGTATCTACGGCTGTTGAGGGACGAGGGCGCCGCCGCCGAGAACCTGGCTCGGGTTTTGTCCGCCGGGCGTCTCGCCCCCGACCTGCTCATGCGGGCCCCGGAGGCCGTCGCGCTCCTCGGGGACGGCGACGGCGGAGGCCAGCTGGAGCCCCGCGAACGCGACCACCTGGAGCAGGAGATACTGGCCGCCGTCGGACGCTCCGAAACCGGCGAACAGGGCGTGTACGCCGCCCGCGGTGTCCGCCGACGCGAACTCTTCCGTACGGCCGCCGCCGACATCGTCGGCTCCTACGGCACCGAGCAGTCGCCCGCCGCGGCCGACCAGGGCGCCCTCGTGGACCTCGTCGGCAGCGCACTCTCCGACATCACGGCCGCGACCATCGCCGGGACCCTGAGGGCTGTCGTGCGAGACGGGTGGGGCGACACCCTGCCCACCCGGTTCGCGGTGATCGGCATGGGCCGCTTCGGCGGGCACGAACTCGGCTACGGCTCCGACGCCGATGTGCTCTTCGTGCACGAGGCCCGTGAGGGCGTCGGCGAGGAGGAGGCCGCCAAGGCAGCCAACGCCGTGGTCTCCGAGATGCGTCGGCTGCTCCAAGTGCCCAGCTCCGACCCGCCGTTGCTCATCGATGCGGATCTGCGCCCCGAGGGCAAGTCCGGGCCGACCGTGCGCACCCTGACCTCGTACGAGGCCTACTACCGCCGTTGGTCCCTCGTCTGGGAGTCACAGGCACTGCTGCGGGCCGAAGTCGTCGCAGGGGACCTGGAGTTGGGGCGCCGCTTCATCGAGCTGATCGACCCGCTGCGCTACCCGGCGGAGGGCCTCGGCGACGACGCGGTGCGCGAGATCCGGCGGCTGAAGGCACGGATGGAGTCGGAGCGGATGCCTCGCGGCGCTGATCCGACCCTGCACACCAAGCTCGGCCGGGGCGGCCTCTCGGACGTGGAGTGGACCGTCCAGCTGCTGCAGCTCCAGCACGGCTGGGCCGAACCCGGGCTGCGGACCACCCGTACCCGCGAAGCCCTCGCCGCGGCCTGCGCCGCCGACCTCATCTCCGGTGAGGACGCCGCGATACTGGACGAGGCGTGGGTCCTGGCCACCCGGGTGCGCAACGCCGTGATGCTGGTGCGCGGACGGGCCGGGGACACCTTCCCCTCCGACGGGCGTGAACTCGGCGCGGTCGGGCGGTACCTGGGATACGGGCCGGGGCATGTCGGCGACATGATCGACGCGTACCGGAGGACCACCCGACGGGCCAGGAGCGTCGTGGACACGCTGTTCTACGGGGCGGCATCCGCGTAGGAGGAGCCGTAGGAACGGCCCGGTCGGCTATGGCTTGACCGGGAGCAGCGGCCCGCCCTGCCCCTGCACCGGGACCAGCTTCGGAAGGGCGTACGGCAGCTTGCCGTACCAGAGGCGGGCCACCAGGAAGCCGAAGCTCAGGCACATGAGGCCGCCCACCGCGTCCAGCCAGAAGTGGTTGGCGGTGGCGACGATCACCAGCAGGGTGGCCATCGGGTAGAGCAGACCGAGGACGCGCACCCACGGCACGGTCGCCAGGGCGAAGATCGTCAGACCGGCCCACGTGGACCAGCCGATGTGCATCGACGGCATCGCCGCGTACTGGTTCGACATGTGCTTCAGGTCGCCGGAGGCCATCGAACCCCAGGTGTGGTGGATCATCACCGTGTCGATGAAGTCGCCGCCGTTCATCAGCCGGGGCGGGGCCAGCGGATACAGGTAGTAACCGACCAGTGCGACGACCGTGGTCGCGAAGAGGGTCAGCCGTGTTGCCGCGTACCGGCCCGGGTGACTGCGGTACAGCCACACGAGAACACCGAGCGTGACGACGAAGTGCAGCGTCGCGTAGTAGTAGTTCATGCCCACGATCAGCCAAGTCACCGAGTTGATCGCGTGGTTGACCGATTCCTCGAAGGCGATGCCCAGGCTGTGCTCGGTCTTCCAGATCCAGTCCGCGTTGCGCAGCGCCTCGGCCTTCTGCTCCGGTACCGCATTGCGGATGAGTGAATACGTCCAGTAACTGACCGCGATCAGCAGGATCTCGAACCACAGCCGCGGCCGACGCGGAGCGCGGAGCCTGCGCAGGAAGGCATTGCCCGCGCGGCCGTTCACCTCGTCCGGCGCGTCCGGTGCGTTCGTGGCGTCCGTCGCGTCTGCCGGGTCCGCTTGGCCAGCTTGGCCCGCGACAGAGTGCGGAGCGGCCATGTCATGGCCTTCCTTCGTCGTCACGGTCGTCTCACCCATGGGCACAGAGTCTGCCAGATACGGCCCCCTTCCAGATCATCCCCTGGTCCTGTACGACCCGCACGTTCTACGGCAGGGGAGGCGCCCGAACTCCTACCTAGGAACGAGTACGTTCCCCAGGGGCCGAAGCCGTCGAACCCCGAACCACCAGCTCAGGCATGAACACGAACTCGCTGTGCGGGGCGGGCGTACCGCCGATCTCCTCCAGGAGCGTGCGTACGGCGGCCTGGCCCATCGCCGGGACCGGCTTGCGTACGGTGGTGAGGGGCGGGTCGGTGAAGGCGATCAGGGGGGAGTCGTCGAAGCCGACGACCGAGATGTCCCGGGGGACCTCCAGACCGCGCTGGCGGGCCGCCCGTATCGCGCCCAGCGCCATCATGTCGCTCGCGCACACCACCGCCGTACAGTCGCGGTCGATCAGCGCCGTGGTCGCCGCCTGGCCGCCCTCAAGCGTGTACAGCGAGTGCTGGACGAGGCGCGTCTCTACGTCCTGTGCCGTCAGGCCCAGCAGATCCTGCATCGTGCGGACGAAACCCTCGATCTTGCGCTGTACCGGCACGAAACGCTTCGGGCCGAGCGCGAGACCGATGTTGGTGTGGCCGAGCGAGACGAGGTGCGTGACCGCGAGGTTCATCGCCGCGCGGTCGTCGGGGGAGATGAACGGCGCCTGCACCTTGGGGGAGAAGCCGTCGACCAGTACGAACGGCACGCCCTGGGCGCGCAGTTGCTCGTAGCGCTGCATGTCGGCGGAGGTGTCCGCGTGCAGTCCGGAGACGAAGATGATGCCGGCCACGCCCCGGTCGACGAGCATCTCCGTCAGCTCGTCCTCCGTGGAGCCGCCGGGCGTCTGGGTGGCCAGGACCGGGGTGTAACCCTGCCGGGTCAGGGCCTGGCCGATGACCTGCGCCAGGGCCGGGAAGATCGGGTTCTCCAGCTCCGGGGTGATGAGGCCCACCAGGCCCTCGCTGCGCTGCCGCAGCCGGACGGGGCGCTCGTACCCCAGTACGTCGAGGGCGGCGAGCACGGACTGGCGGGTGGTGGCGGCGACGCCCGGCTTCCCGTTGAGGACCCGGCTGACCGTCGCTTCGCTCACCCCCGCCTGGGCGGCGATGTCGGCAAGCCGTGTGGTCACAGGGCTGGACTGTACCGGCCGGCCCTCTCCTTGCACACCGAACGCACGCCTGGCACGGGCCGTCGGACGACCCACCGGACGGCCGGAACGGCCGCCTGCCGCTGGGGGTTGCTGCGTCATCGCGCTCCCTCGGTGTTCTGGTCGGGCCTGGTTGGCAAGAGCTTGCAGAGTCTTGCACAAGAGTCCCGGATCGCGCTGATCGACGGTAGAGAGACGGTAGAGAGCAGGCCCAGGGCGGGGTCAGGGCGTGTGCGGGAGGGGTTCGGGGTGAGCTCGGAGCGGTGTCGGACGGGTCACGGCACGGTAACTGTCGTCGGTTCTTGCACTTTTTTTCTGCAAGGTCTTTCGTAACGCTTACATGGCTGTTACGTTCACGTCGCCCGGCGGCGGCAACGAAGCGGCCGGCACATCGGTGGAAACGGCGGACGGGGCCGTTACCGCCAGTACACGGGCTTTCATCCTCAAGGAGAACTCATGCGGCGTGGCATAGCGGCCACCGCGCTGGTGGCGTCCATCGCCCTCGCGGCGACGGCCTGCGGCGGAGACGACAGCGGCAGCGACAAGGCCGACGGCCCGGTCACCATCACCTGGTGGGACACCACGAACGCTACCAACGAGGCACCGACGTACCAGGCCCTCGTCAAGGAGTTCGAGGCCGCCAACAAGGACATCAAGGTCAAGTACGTCAACGTCCCCTTCGACCAGGCCCAGAACAAGTTCGACACCGCCGCCGCGGCCTCGGGCGCCCCGGACGTGCTGCGCTCCGAGGTCGGCTGGACCCCCGCCTTCGCCAAGAAGGGCTACTTCCTGCCGCTCGACGGCACCGAGGCCCTCGCCGACGAGGCCAAGTTCCAGCCCAGCCTGATCGAGCAGGCCAAGTACGACGGCAAGACGTACGGCGTCCCGCTGGTCACCGACACCCTCGCGCTGGTCTACAACAAGGAACTCTTCGAGAAGGCCGGCATCACCGAGGCCCCGAAGACCTGGGCCGACCTGAAGACTGCCGCCGCCACCATCAAGACCAAGACGGGCGTCGACGGCTACTGGGGCTCCACCCAGGCCTACTACGCGCAGAACTTCCTCTACGGCGAGGGCACCGACACCGTCGACGCCGCCGCGAAGAAGATCACCGTCAACTCGGCCGCCGCCAAGAAGGGTTACGAGACCTGGCTCGGCCTGTTCGACGGCAAGGGCCTGCACAAGGCCGACACCACCGCGGACGCCTACGCCCACATCCAGGACGCGTTCGTCAACGGCAAGGTCGCCGCGATCGTCCAGGGCCCGTGGGAGATCACCAACTTCTACAAGGGCACCGCGTTCACGGACAAGGCCAACCTCGGCATCGCCACCGTCCCGGCCGGCTCCACCGGCAAGGCGGGCGCCCCGACCGGCGGCCACAACCTCTCCGTGTACGCCGGTTCGGACTCCGCGCACCAGAAGGCCGCGCTGAAGTTCCTCAACTTCATGACCTCGGCAAAGTCCCAGGAGACCATCGCCCTGAAGAACTCCACGCTGCCCACCCGCGACGACGCCTACACCGCCCAGGTGAAGGCCGACCCGGGCATCGCCGGCTACCAGAGCGTCCTCTCGGCCGCGCAGCCCCGCCCGGCCCTGCCCGAGTACAGCTCGCTGTGGGGTCCGCTGGACACCGAGCTGCCGCAGATCGCGGCCGGCAAGGAGTCCCTCGACAAGGGCCTGAGCAACGCGGAGACCGCGATCGCCAAGCTGGTCCCGGACTTCAGCAAGTGACCCCGATCGGCCGTCGGAACTGCCCAGTCGGACCCGGGGGACAGTTCCGGCGGTCGTCGGCCTGTAGACCTGATCTTCTGACTTTCCAGGATCTTCCAGAAGGTGTCGAACCATGACAGTCGCCATCGACCGCGCGACCGGCAAGCGCCGCGGTGAGCCCGGGCAGCGGCCCGGACGGCTCGATCGTCTCAAGCACGCCTATCAGCGGTACTGGTACGCGTACGCGATGATCGCCCCCGTGGTCGTCGTGCTCGGCGGACTCGTGCTGTACCCGCTCGTGCGCGGCTTCTACCTGACGCTCACGGACGCCAACAGCCTCAACTCGGCCCGCACGATCGGCGTCAACCACATCGACGCCACCTACAAGTTCATCGGCCTCGACAACTACGCCGACATCCTGTGGGGCGACACCGCGTACGACCGCTTCTGGTCGCACTTCATCTGGACGATCGTCTGGACCGCGCTCTGCGTGACCCTGCACTACTGCATCGGCCTCGGCCTCGCCCTCCTCCTCAACCAGAAGCTGCGCGGCCGCACCTTCTACCGGCTGATCCTGGTCCTGCCGTGGGCCGTGCCCACCTTCGTCACCGTCTTCGGCTGGCGGTTCATGCTCGCCGACGGCGGCATCATCAACTCGATGCTCGACGCGGTGCACTTGCCGACACCGCTGTGGCTGGAGGACACCTTCTGGCAGCGGTTCGCCGCGATCATGGTCAACACATGGTGCGGTGTGCCGTTCATGATGGTCTCGCTGCTCGGCGGCCTCCAGTCCATCGACTCCACCCTCTACGAGGCCGCGGACATGGACGGCGCGACCCCCTGGCAGAAGTTCTGGTACGTCACTCTCCCGGGCCTGCGCTCCGTCAGCTCGACGGTCGTACTCCTCGGCATCATCTGGACGTTCAACCAGTTCGCCGTGATCTTCCTGCTGTTCGGCACCACCGCGCCCGACGCGCAGATCCTCGTGACTTGGGCCTACTACCTCGGCTTCGGCCAACAGCCGCGCGACTTCGCGCAGTCGGCGGCCTACGGCATGCTGCTGCTGGCCATCCTCGTCGTCTTCACCTCCTTCTACCGCCGCTGGCTGAACCGCAATGAGCAGCAGCTCGCGAACTGAGGCAGGAGCTTCCGTACCCATGAGCGCCATGACAGTTGAGAAGTCCGAGCCGACGAACCCGGCCGAAGCGTCTGTGACCCCGCAGCCCGGGGGACGCGGCCGACGCGGCCTCGCCACGACCCTCGCCTCCCACGGCATCCTGACCGTCGCGAGCCTGATCGCGCTGTTCCCGATCGCCTGGCTGTTCTTCCTGTCCCTCGGCCCGGACAAGGACGACTATCTCCACCCCGGGCGCATCTGGGACAAGATGACGTTCGACAACTACTCGTTCGTCCTCCAGCACACCAACTTCTTCGACTGGATGAAGAGTTCGCTGATCGTCTCGCTGGGTACGACGGTCATCGGGGTGATGGTCGCGGCGACCACGGGGTACGCGGTCTCGCGGATGCGCTTCCCCGGCTACCGCAAGTTCATGTGGGTGCTCCTGGTGACCCAGATGTTCCCGATCGCCGTACTGATCGTCCCGATGTACCAGATCCTGTCCGACCTCCAGTTGATCGACAACTACTTCGGCCTGATCCTGGTCTACTGCTCGACGGCCGTGCCGTACTGCGCCTGGCTGCTCAAGGGATACTTCGACACGATCCCCTTCGAGATCGACGAGGCGGGACGCGTCGACGGGCTGACCCCCTTCGGCACCTTCGCGCGACTGATCCTCCCGCTCGCCAAGCCGGGCCTGGCGGTCGCCGCGTTCTACAGCTTCATCACCGCGTTCGGCGAGGTCGCCTTCGCCTCGACGTTCATGCTGTCGGACACGAAGTACACCTTCGCGGTCGGCCTCCAGAGCTTCGTGAGCGAACACGACGCCCAGCGCAACCTGATGGCCGCCACAGCGGTACTGGTCGCGATACCCGTCTCGGCCTTCTTCTACCTGGTCCAGAAAAACCTGGTGGCGGGCCTGACGGCAGGCGGCACAAAGGGCTGACACCAACTCCCGTACGGCTCTGCCGTACGGGTCGGCGGCCCACGGTGTCCATCCGACCCCGCTGACACCGTGGGCCGCGCCCCTTGCTTTTGGCTTTTAGGGGCGCGGGGAACTGCGCGACCAGCCACGACGAGCCCGCAGCTCGAAGAACCAGCAGAAACCACCCATGACCCGAACTCCGTTACATATCAAGGACGTTATGAGCCAGCACTCCGCCGCTCAGGCCCCGACCCCCGCAGTCACGACCGCCAACGTCGCCGCTCACGGCGACTGGTGGCGCGACGCGGTCATCTACCAGGTCTACCCCCGCAGCTTCGCCGACAGCAACGCCGACGGCATGGGCGACCTGGAAGGCGTACGCTCCCGGCTGCCGTACCTGCGCGACCTGGGCGTAGACGCCGTGTGGCTCAGCCCCTTCTACGCCTCCCCGCAGGCCGACGCCGGCTACGACGTGGCCGACTACCGCGCGGTGGACCCGATGTTCGGCAACCTCCTGGACGCGGACGCGCTGATCCGAGACGCCCACGAACTGAACCTCAGGATCATCGTCGACCTGGTCCCCAATCACTCCTCCGACCAGCACGAGTGGTTCAAGCGGGCGGTGGCGGAAGGCCCCGGCTCACCCCTCCGGGACCGCTACCACTTCCGCCCCGGCAAGGGCGAGACCGGCGAACTCCCGCCCAACGACTGGGAGTCCGTCTTCGGCGGCCCGGCGTGGACGCGGATCACGGAGCCCGACGGCACCCCCGGCGACTGGTACCTGCACCTCTTCGCGCCGGAGCAGCCCGACTTCAACTGGGAACACCCGGCGGTGGGCGACGAGTTCCGCTCCGTCCTCCGCTTCTGGCTGGACATGGGCGTCGACGGTTTCCGTATCGACGTGGCGCACGGCCTGGTGAAGGCGGAGGGTCTCCCGGACCTCGGAACCCACGACCAGGTCAAGCTTCTGGGCAACGATGTCATGCCGTTCTTCGACCAGGACGGTGTGCACGCCATCTACCGCGAATGGCGCCTGATCCTCGACGAGTACGCGGGCGAGCGCATCTTCGTGGCGGAGGCCTGGACCCCGACCATCGAGCGCACGGCGAACTACGTCCGCCCGGACGAACTCCACCAGGCGTTCAACTTCCAGTACCTGGCGACGTATTGGGACGCGACGGAGCTGAAGACGGTCATCGACCGCACCCTGGACGCGATGCGCCCGGTAGCCGCCCCCGCCACCTGGGTGTTGTCGAACCACGACGTGACCCGCCACGCCACCCGCTTCGCGAACGAGCCCGGCCTCGGCACCCAGATCCGCCTCGCCGGAGACCGCGCCCTGGGCCTGCGCAGGGCCCGCGCGGCCAGCCTGCTGATGCTGGCGCTGCCCGGCTCCGCGTACGTGTACCAGGGCGAGGAACTGGGCCTGCCCGATGTCGTCGACCTTCCCGACGAAGTCCGTCAGGACCCGGCCTACTTCCGCGGCGCGGGCCAGGACGGCTTCCGCGACGGCTGCCGCGTCCCGATCCCATGGACGCGCGAGGGCTCGTCGTACGGCTTCGGCGCGGGCGGCAGCTGGCTTCCGCAGCCGGCGGACTGGGCCGAGCTGAGCGTGGAGGCGCAGACCGGCACGCCCGGCTCCACCCTGGAGCTGTACCGCACGGCACTCGCCGCCCGCCGCGAACACCCGGGCCTCGGCGCGGGCGACTCGGTGGAGTGGCTGAAGGCGCCGCAGGGCGTACTCGCCTTCCGGCGCGGCCAGTTCGTGTGCGTGGCGAACACGAGCGGCGAGGCGGTCACGATTCCGGCGTACGGCGAGGTCCTGGTCGCCAGCGGCGAGGTGACCGTGGTGGCCGACGAGGCGAAGCTGCCGGCGGACACGACGGTGTGGTGGACGACGGTCTGAGTTCCAGCTATCCAACTGGCAGGGCCCGCCTCCCGGTTCGGGGTGACGGGCCCTGCTGCGGTCAGTAGGGGATGCCGACGTGTTCCGGCTTGCTCTCGGTCAGGCGAGGCCGAACTTCTCGGCGTGCACCTGTCGCGAGGGGACCCGAAGGTCTCGTAGACCGGCCAGCGCGGCCGCGGTCATGGCGGGCGGGCCGCAGACGTACACGTCGCGGTCGGTGACGTCGGGGACCAGTCGGTGCAGGCTGTCCGGGCCGAACGGCGGGGCGCCCTCGGCGGTCCTGCCGGTGAGCAGGTGCAGTCGGCCGCCCCGGAGGGCGATCAGTCGGCGGATCTCGTTCAGGAGTACGGCGTCGGCCTCGCTGCGGACGCGGTAGAGCACGACGATGTCACCCGCCGACTGCTCCTCGAGCATCGCCCGCACAGGCGTGATCCCCACGCCGCCGGCGATCAGGAGGGCGCCGGGCCGGGAGCGGTGCAGAGAGGTGAATGCCCCGTACGGGCCCTCGACGAAAGCGCGAGTGCCGACCGGGACGTTGCGCAGACCCGCGCTGGTGCTGCCGACGGCCTTCGCGGTGAGGCGCAGCCCCCGTCCGTCGGGCGCCGCCGACAGGGAGAAGGGGTTGGCCAGCCACCAGTGGTTGTGTCCGGGGAACCGCCAGATGCAGAACTGGCCCGCGCGGGCGGGGAGTTTGTCGAGGTGGCGGCCGGTGACGTACACGGAGACCACGTTGTCCGACTCCGGCACCACGGCCGTGACTTCGAACCGGTGGTAGGCGTTGCGCCACAGGGGCATGGCGATCCGCCCGGTCAGCAGGGCGCCGAAGGAGAACAGCCACAGGATCCACCAGTAGGCCTCGCCGAACGCGGAGGACGTGAAGGTCGTGGTCTCCTCCAACTGGTGGACGAACGCCAGCCCCAGGGCCACGTAGAGCAGCAGATGCAGCCCGTGCCAGACCTCGTACGGCAGCCGCCGCCGCAGAGGCCGGGTGGAGATTACGCCGATGACGAGGATGATGCCCGCGGCGAGCATGCCCAGCAGGGAGGCCGTCACGCCGCTCAGCGCGACGAACGTCTTCCCCATGGACGCGTCGTCGAGGGTCGCGTAGCCGAGCACGACGAGCGTGGCGTGGGTGAGGACGGTCCACAGCAGGGTGAAGCCGACCCAGCGGTGCCACACCGTGAGCCGGTCCATCCCGATACGGCGGTCCAGCCACGGCAGCCGGGCCACCAGCAGCAGTTGGAACAGCATCAGCAGCGCCGCGTGCAGCCCGAAGAACTTCGCGACCGTGAGCACGCCGTTCTTGCCCGAACCGGCGCTCACGAACAACGCCTCGACGATCACCACATTGACGACGACAAAACCCCACATCGCCGAACGCGCCGCGTCCACCGGAAGCACGGTGCCTCTTCGCACCGAGTCGCTCGTCGCCGCCATGATCGCCTCTCGTCCCCCGAGGCCGCGGTACTCGCGGCCCGCCTCGATTCGGGTAAGGGTACGGCGGACGGGCCGGATCCGTTCATGCCGGAACCGCCGAATCTGACTGCCTTTGGCGGGTTCGGCGGCCCTGAGCTCCGCAACGGTTCGTTCGGTTCAGGAACAGCGCGTCCGTGGGGTCGAGGAGTGGTCTCCCATCCCGACGCCGAGACGATCGCTGCAGCTACGCTTCCACGGCGCAGGCGATGCTGAGAGCAAGACCCGGGGGAGATCGTGAACCGACCACTGCTGTTCCTCGACGTGGATGGGCCACTCAACCCCTATGCGGCCAAGCCGGAGAAGCGCCCCGACGGCTACACCACACTCAGAGTGCCCCAGGACAGCGGAACCCCGGACGAACACAGAGGACTCTCGGCCCGGCGGCGGCCCCTGCGGGTCTGGCTCAACCCGGAGCACGGTCGATCTCTGCTCCAACTCGGCTACGAACTGTGCTGGGCCACCACATGGATGGACAAAGCCAACCGATGGATCGCCCCGGTGCTCGGCCTTCCCGAGCTCCCCTTCGTCGACTTCGGTGACGCCTTGCTCCAAGAACGCCCCGACGGGGTCCACTGGAAGACCGGTCCCCTGGTGGACTACGCCAACGGCCGTTCCTTCGCCTGGGTGGACGACGAACAGAGCGATCTGGACCAGGCGTACGTGACTGCCCACCACCACGGGCCCGGGCTTCTGCACCACGTCAACCCGCGTATCGGGCTGCGCGAGAACGACTTCCGCACGCTCGCCGACTTCGCCCGATCCCTTTAGCGAGGAAGCCACGGCCGCCTCCAACTTACTCAACACCCCTCGTTGTGAAGAGATTTCGCGCGCGTGAAGAGGAAGTGTCCCAAGGGTTGACCGCTCCACAAGTGGACTCGTACCTTCTGGTCGGCTGAAAGTTTTCAGTCATCTTGCAGCAAGAATCGGCAACGGATCTTGCTTGGACCTTCAACGGAGAAGGACCCCAGACATGGCCAGCAGAACTCTCTCCGGCGCGCTCGCCCTCGCGGCCGGCGCGTCCATCGCCCTCGCCGTCCCGACGGGCGCCGCCAACGCCTCCCCGCCCGGCACCAAGGACGTCACCGCCGTCCTCTTCGAGTGGAACTTCGCCTCGGTCGCCAAGGAGTGCACCAACACCCTCGGCCCCGCCGGCTACGGCTACGTCCAGGTCTCGCCACCCGCCGAGCACATACAGGGCTCGCAGTGGTGGACGTCGTACCAACCTGTCAGCTACAAGATCGCCGGGCGGCTCGGTGACGCCACCGCCTTCCAGAGCATGGTGAACACGTGTCACGCGGCCGGCGTGAAGGTCGTCGTCGACACCGTCATCAACCACATGTCGGCGGGCAGCGGTACCGGCACCGGTGGGTCGTCGTACACGAAGTACAACTACCCCGGCCTGTACTCGTCCTTCGACTTCGACGACTGCACGGCCACCATCAGCGACTACACCAACCGCACCAACGTCCAGAACTGCGAACTCGTCGGGCTCGCCGACCTGGACACCGGCGAGGAGTACGTCCGTTCCGCCATCGCCGGGTACATGAACTCCCTGCTCGGCTACGGAGTCGACGGCTTCCGGATCGACGCCGCCAAGCACATCCCGGCCACCGACCTCGCCAACATCAAGTCGCGCCTCAGCAACACGTCCGTGTACTGGAAGCAGGAGGTCATCTACGGCAGCGGAGAGGCCGTCCAGCCCACTGAATACACGAGTAACGGGGACGTCCAGGAGTTCCGGTACGCCTACGACCTCAAGCGCGTCTTCAACAACGAGAACCTCGCCTACCTCAAGAACTACGGCGAGGGCTGGGGCTACATGAGCAGCTCGGTCTCCGGTGTCTTCGTCGACAACCACGACACCGAGCGCAACGGCTCCACGCTCAGCTACAAGGACAACGCCAACTACACCCTGGCCAACGTCTTCATGCTCGCCTACCCGTACGGGGCGCCCGACATCAACTCCGGGTACGAGTTCTCCGACACGGACGCCGGACCGCCCAACAGCGGCTCCGTGACCGCCTGTTGGCAGGACGGCTGGAAGTGCCAGCACGCCTGGCCGGAGATCCTGCGCATGGTCGCCTTCCGCAACGCGGTGCGCGGCGAGTCCGTCACCAACTGGTGGGACAACGGGGGCGACGCCATCGCCTTCGGGCGGGGCAGCAAGGGCTTCGTCGCCATCAACCACGAGTCCTCGTCGCTGAGCCGTACGTACCAGACCTCGCTCGCCGCGGGGACGTACTGCAACGTGCAGAGCAACACGTCGGTGACCGTGAACAGTTCGGGTCAGTTCACCGCGACCCTGGGTTCCAACACCGCCCTCGCGATCTACACCGGCAAGTCCACCTGCTGAAAGTTCTTTCTGTTGCTTTCAAGACCCTTGCTGTAAACCTTTCGGCGGCGGTACGGTCGCGCGGGGTCGGACCCGAAGAGCCGTGATCGCAAGGAGTCCATCCGTGATACCGAGATGGCCGTCGCCGACAAGGCGCCGTACAGCCCGCGTTGCCCGTACCACCCGTACCGCCCACGCCGGACGAGTCGCCGCGCTCACCGTGACCGCGCTGACCACGGCCCTCGTCCAGCCGCTGGCCGCCGGAGCCGCCACCCCGCCCGCGCCCCCGTCCGACGCGAAGCTGGCGCAGACCGCCGCCCGCAACGACCTCACGCGCGAGCAGTTCTACTTCGTCCTGCCGGACCGTTTCGCCAACGGCGACAAGGCCAACGACCAGGGCGGACTGACCGGTTCACGCCTCGCCACCGGCTACGACCCCACCGACAAGGGCTTCTACCAGGGCGGCGACCTCAAGGGCCTCACCGGCAAGCTCGACTACATCAAGGGTCTCGGCACCACCGCCATCTGGCTGGCGCCGATCTTCAAGAACGAGCCCGTACAAGGCACCGGCGCGAACGCCTCCGCCGGTTACCACGGTTACTGGATCACCGACTTCACCCAGGTCGACCCGCACTTCGGCACCAACCAGGACCTCGAAACCCTCATCTCCAAGGCGCACGCCAAGGGCATGAAGGTCTTCTTCGACGTCATCACCAACCACACCGCCGACGTCGTCGACTACGAGCAGAAGTCCTACGACTACCTCTCCAAGGGCGCCTTCCCGTATCTGACCAAGGACGGCGAGCCCTTCGACGACGCCGACTACGCGGACGGCAAGGCCGACTTCCCTGCCGTAGACGCCGATTCCTTCCCGCGCACCCCCACCATCCCCGCCGCGAAGAAGAACACCAAGGTCCCGTCCTGGCTCAACGACCCGACGATGTACCACAACCGGGGCGACTCCACCTGGGCCGGCGAGTCCGCCACGTACGGCGACTTCGTCGGCCTGGACGACCTGTGGACCGAGCGTCCCGAGGTCGTCTCCGGCATGGAGAAGATCTACGAGAAGTGGGTACGGGACTTCGACATCGACGGCTTCCGGATCGACACCGTGAAGCACGTCAACATGGAGTTCTGGACCCAGTGGGCCACCGCGCTGGACGCCTACGCGGCCAAGAAGGGCCGCGACGACTTCTTCATGTTCGGTGAGGTCTACTCCGCCGACACGTCCGTGACCTCGCCGTACGTCACCCAGGGCCGCCTCGACTCCACGCTCGACTTCCCCTTCCAGGACGCGGCCCGCTCGTACGCCTCTCAGGGTGGCAGCGCCCAGAAACTCGCCTCGGTCTTCGGCGACGACTACAAGTACACGACCGACAAGGCCAACGCGTACGAGCAGGTCACCTTCCTCGGCAATCACGACATGGGCCGGATCGGCTACTTCCTCAAGCAGGACGACCCGACCGCCACCGACACCGAACTCCTCGCCAAGGACAAGCTCGCCAACGAGCTGATGTTCCTCAGCCGGGGCAACCCGGTCGTCTACTACGGCGACGAGCAGGGCTTCACGGGCGCGGGCGGTGACAAGGACGCCCGCCAGACCATGTTCGCCTCGAAGGTCACCGACTACCTCGACGACGACAAACTCGGCACCGACCGCACCCACGCGAGCGACGCCTACGACACGAGTGCACCGCTCTACAAGCAGATCAGTGCTCTCGCTGCCCTCCGCAAGGCGAACCCCGCCCTCACCGACGGCGTCCAGACCGAGCGCTACGCGGCCGACGGCGCCGGCGTCTACGCCGTCTCCCGCACCGACGCCAAGTCCGGCACCGAGTACGTCGTCGCCTTCAACAACGCGGCCGAGCCGAAGACGGCAACCTTCGCGACCGGCTCGGCCGGCATGGCCTTCAAGGGCATCTACGGCACCGACGCCACGCTGACCAGCGGCACCGACCGCAAGATCACCGTCACCGTCCCGCCCGGCGCCTCGATCGTCCTCAAGGCGACCGCCAAGCTCGCCGCTCCCACCACCAGGCCGACCCTCACCCTCACCGCCCCGGCCACCGGAGCCACCGGCACGGTCGACATCACCGCAGACGTCGACGGCGGCACAGGCACCGACCCGCTTAACCGCGTCGTCTTCGCCGCCCAGGTCGGCAACGGCAAGTGGCACACCCTCGGCTCCGCCGACCACGCGCCCTACCGAGTCACCCAGACCCTCGGCAAGGACATTGCCCCCGGAACAGCCCTGCGGTACAAGGCAGTTGTGATCGACCGCGCCGGACATACGGCAAGCACCACGGCGACTTCCACCACGGGCACCCCGCCCGCCCCCGAGGTCCCCACGGCCTCCTCGCGCGACTACGCGATCGTCCACTACAAGCGCGCGGACGGCGACTACACCGACTGGCGCCTGTACGCCTGGGGCGACATCGCCGACGGCGAGGGCACCACCTGGCCGGCCGGCCACGACTTCGTCGGGCGGGACGCGTACGGCGCCTTCGCCTACGTCAAGCTCAAGCCCGGTGCGTCCAACGTCAGTTACCTCGTCATCGACAAGGACGGCAACAAGGACGTCTCCGCCGACCGCTCGATCGACGTCACGAAGACCGGCGAGATCTGGGCCGAGCAGGGCAAGGAAGCCGTACTCACGGAGAAGCCCACCGCCGACTACCCCGACCAGGACACCACCAAGGCCGTCCTCCACTACCACCGCGCCGACGGCAACTATGACGGCTGGGGCCTGCACGTCTGGTCCGGCGCCGCGAACCCCACGGACTGGGCGCAGCCCCTGGAGCCGGTACGGACCGACGCCTATGGCGCGGTGTACGAGGTGCCGCTCAACGCCGGTGCCACCAGCCTCAGTTACATCATCCACAAGGGCGACGAGAAGGACCTCTCCACCGACCAGGCCCTCGACCTCAAGACCAACGGCCACGAGGTGTGGCTCCTCAACGGCCAGGAGAAGTACCTGCTCCCGCAGCCGGCCGGTTCCGCCGCCGCCCTCGACCTCACCACCTCCAAGGCGGTCTGGATCGACCGGAACACCGTCGCCTGGAACGGCAACGACACCGCCGCCTCAACCCAGTTGCTCTACTCCCGCACCGGCTCGATCACGGCGAACAACGGCACCCTGACCAGCACCGACGAACGCTGGCTCCGGCTCACCAAGTCGACCCTCACCGACGCCCAGAAGACCAAGTTCCCGCACCTCGCCTCGTACACCGCCTGGACGGTCGACCCGCGCGACCGAGACAGGGTCCGCGAGGCCCTGCGCGGCCAGCTCGTCGCCTCCCAACGGGCCGCGAACGGAGCTGTGTTGGCGGCGACGGGCGTCCAGATCGCCGGCGTACTGGATGATCTGTACGACGGATCGGCTGCCCACCTCGGCCCCACCTTCGCCAAAGGCCGCCCCACCCTCTCCGTCTGGGCACCCACCGCACAGTCGGTGCAGCTCGACCTCGACGGTTCCACGGTCGCCATGAAGCGGAACGACACCACCGGCGTCTGGTCCGTCACCGGCTCCAAGTCCTGGAAGAACAAGCCCTATCGGTACGTAGTGAAGGTCTGGGCGCCCAGCGTCTCCGCGATCGTCACCAACGAGGTCACCGACCCCTACTCCGTAGCCCTGACCGCCGACTCCGAGCGCAGCCTCGTCGTCGATCTGGACGACAAGTCCCTTGCCCCGAGCGGCTGGACGACGTACACCAAGCCCAAGGCCGTACCCCTCAACGAAGCCCAGATCCAGGAACTCCACGTCCGGGACTTCTCCGTCGCCGACGACACCGTGCCCGCCAAGGACAAGGGCACCTACCTCGCCTTCACCGACAAGGACAGCGACGGCTCCAAGCACCTGCGGGAGCTGGCGAAGGCGGGCACCTCGTATGTCCATCTCCTCCCCGCCTTCGACATTGCCACCATCCCCGAGAAGAAGACGGACCAGGCGACCGTCGACTGCGACCTCGCCTCCTACGCCGCCGACTCCGACCAGCAGCAGGCGTGCGTCGCGAAGATCGCCGCGAAGGACGCCTACAACTGGGGCTACGACCCGTACCACTACACCGTCCCGGAGGGCTCGTACGCGAGCGACCCGGACGGGACGCGGCGCACGGTCGAGTTCCGGCAGATGGTGAAGTCGCTCAACAGCGACGGGCTGCGGGTCGTCATGGACGTCGTCTACAACCACACCCCGGCCAGCGGCCAGGCCAAGACCAGCGTCCTCGACAAGGTGGTCCCCGGCTACTACCAGCGACTTCTCGCCGACGGCTCCGTCGCCAACTCCACCTGCTGCGCCAACACCGCGCCCGAGAACACCATGATGGGCAAGCTCGTCGTCGACTCGATCGTCACCTGGGCCAAGGAGTACAAGGTCGACGGCTTCCGCTTCGACCTGATGGGCCACCACCCCAAGGCCAACATCCTCGCCGTCCGCAAGGCCCTCGACGCGCTCACCCTCAAGAAGGACGGCGTCGACGGCAAGAAGATCATCCTGTACGGGGAGGGCTGGAACTTCGGCGAGGTCGCCGACGACGCCCGCTTCGTCCAGGCCACGCAGAAGAACATGGCCGGGACGGGCATCGCGACCTTCTCCGACCGGGCCCGGGACGCCGTACGCGGCGGCGGCCCCTTCGACGAGGACCCCGGCGTCCAGGGCTTCGCGTCCGGCCTCTACACCGACCCCAACTCATCCACCAGCAACGGCACTTCGGCGGAACAGAAGGCCCGCCTCCTGCACTACCAGGACCTCATCAAGGTGGGCCTCTCCGGCAACCTCGCCGCCTACCGCTTCACCGACACCGACGGCGAGGACGTCACCGGCGCCCAGGTCGACTACAACGGCCAGCCCGCCGGATACGCGGACGCACCCGGCGACGCCCTCGCCTACGCCGACGCGCACGACAACGAGTCCCTGTTCGACGCCCTCGCGTTCAAGCTGCCCGCCACGACGAGCGCGGCCGACCGGGCCCGTATGCAGGTCCTCGCCATGGCCACGGCCACCCTCTCGCAGGGCCCGGCCCTCTCCCAGGCGGGCACCGACCTGCTGCGCTCCAAGTCCCTCGACCGCAACTCCTACGACAGCGGCGACTGGTTCAACGCCATCCACTGGAACTGCGCCGACGGCAACGGTTTCGGACGGGGGCTTCCGGCAGCGGCCGACAACGCCTCCAAGTGGCCTTACGCCAAGCCCCTGTTGGCGACCAGTACCGTCGGGGTCGGCTGCGCTCAGATCGAGGGTGCCTCGGCCGCGTACCAGGACCTGCTGAGAATTCGTACGACAGAAAGCGTCTTCTCCCTCGACACGGCGGGCCAGGTGCAGGCAAAGCTTTCCTTCCCGCTGTCCGGCAAGGACGAGACACCCGGCGTCATCACCATGGAACTCGGCGATCTTGTCGTCGTGTTCAACGCGACGCCCGAGCGCGGTGAGCAGCGGGTCGGCTCGCTCGCCGGGACCTCGTACGCGCTGCATCCCGTACTGCGTGCGGGAGTTGACCCTGTCGTCAAGTCGGCCACGTACGAGCGGGAATCGGGCACGTTCGCCGTTCCGGCAAGGACCGTCGCGGTATTTTCCCGCACGTCCTGACAAGGGCATTATCTTGGTGGGGCAGACCCTCAACCCGGTCTGCCCCACCGGTGTGTCCAAGGGCGGCCAGATGGACGGCAACGGCAAGTGGTCAGACACGGCGGACACCACCGTGCTCGTCGTGGACGACACGGCGGCCGGCCGCTACGCCATGGGCGCGCTGCTGCGCCGCGCCGGTCACCAGGTCGTGGCCGTCGCCAGCGGCAACGAGGCGCTCGCCGAACTCGACGTACGGCTGCGCAAGGGCATGCTGCCCGACGTGGCCCTCATCGACGTCCACCTGCCCGACATGAGCGGGGTCGAGCTGTGCCGCCGCCTCAAGGCCCGGCCGCACATGGCCGGCCTGCCTGTCGTGCACTTCTCGGCCGGCACCGTCACCCCGGGGGACCGCTGCGACGGGCTCGACGCGGGCGGGGAGGCGTATCTGTCGGTGCCCGCCGAGCCCGAGGAGATCGACGCGGTGCTGCGGGCCGCGGTGCGCGCGGCCCGGCTGCGGGCCGACGACCAGGCACTGGCCCGGCGGCTGACCCGGCTGTCGGAGACGATCTTCACCATCCAGGCGGCGCGCTCCCTCCAGGAACTCGCCGACGCCGCCGCCGAGGGCTGCGCGCGCCTCACCGGCCAGCCCGCCGCCGTGTTCTTCCTCGGCCCGGACGACGAGCTGTACCGCGCGACCTCCCGCGACCGCACCTCGCTCGCCATGCCGGACGAGGGCGCCCACCGGGTCGTGGCGGGTCTGCTCAGGCGCCTCTCCCGTGGACAGAGCGGGGTGCAGATCACCACGGTGCCCGCGCCGCTGTGGCCCGCCGGGTTCTTCCGGCCGGGCGTCGAGCACGACGCGCGCCTGGTGCTGATCCCCACCCACGACGGCAGAGCGGCGGTGTGCCTGGCCACCCCGACCCGCAGTGTGCGCCGGGTGAGCCCCGAGAAGGAGTCCCTGGTCGCCCGGCTCGCCCAGGCCACCGTGCTCGCCGCCGAACCGCTCCTCATGTACCAGGTCGAGCGGCATGTCGCCCTCACCCTCCAGCACAGCTTCCTGCCCCGCCCCGACCGGCTCCCCGAGCTGCCCGGCATCGACGTCGTCGTCCGGTACGTGCCCGCGTCGCAGGACGCCGAGATCGGCGGCGACTTCTACGCCGCCCTGCGCACCGACGACGGCGTGCTCACCGCGGTCGGCGACGTCGTCGGGCACTCGCTGGACGCGGCCACCGTCATGGTCGAGATCCGGCACGCGCTGCGCGCCTACAGCGTCGAGGAGAGCGACCCGGCCGTGCTCGCCGAGCGCCTCGACCGGATGCTCCAGCGCTACCACCCCGAGGTCACGGCCACCGTCTGCCTGGTCCACGTCGACCCCAGTACCGGGCGCACCCTCATCGCCAACGCGGGCCACATCCCGCCGCTGCTCATCCGCGACACCGGTAGCGCCGACTACGCCAAGGCCGAGGGCCCGCTGCTCGGCATCGGCCTGCCTCACCCATCGCCCACCGAACTCTTCCTCGAACCCACCGACCGGCTCCTCATGGTCACCGACGGCCTGATCGAGACCCGGGGCACCGACCTCGCGGACTCCCTGGAACACCTCCGAGCCGCCGCCACCGGCGCCCTGCCCGGCCTGGACGCCCTCTGCGACACCCTGCTGGTCTGCTTCGGTCACGAACGGGAGGACGACATCGCGATGCTGGCGCTGCGGCTCGCTGACGAGGACCGGCCAGCCGCCGGTTAGGGTGAGCTGGCCATGCCGTTGTGGAAGTCATAGAAGTAGAAGTCGTAGAACAGGGGTTTGACCCATGCCGCAGATCACCGTCGACTACTCGGGTCCGCTGACCGAGGCCTTCGATCGGCGTGCGTTCGCGCTCGCGCTGCACGAGGAGGTCGTCGCGACGGCGAAGGCGACGCCCGAGGCGTGCAAGACGCAGTTCCGCCGCACCGAGGACGCCACGGTCGGTGCGGACACCGACGGCCACGCCATCGTGCACGTCTGGATCGGCATGCTGACCGGGCGCACGACCGAGACGAAGAACCAACTGACGGAAGCCGTACTGGAGTTGGTGCGCACTCACGTGAAGCCCGTCGAGGGCCTCACCCTGCACGCCTCGGTCGAGGTCCGCGAACTCGACGACTCCTACCGGAAGTTCGACGCCTGACCCGCCCCTCGTCTACGACGCGAGCGAGATGAGCCGTCCGACCAGATCGGTGAACGGGCCGTCGGTGGGCTCCTGCTTGAGCATCCGGCGCAGCAGCGCGGCCATCTCCTCGTCATAGGCCGCGCTTACGGCGGCCAGCGCGGCGAAGTCGTGCACGAGCTGCGCCTCCAGCTCGGCACGCGGCACGCGCCGCCCGTCCAGCCAGATCAGCGCGGTCGACTCGACGAGCGATATCCACGTCCGGATGACCAACTCCAGCCGGGCGGGCGCGTGTTCGGCGTCCAGCTCCAGATGCGACAGGATCTGGACGTACGCGGCCTGGCGTACGGCGTCGATGAGCGCGTTCGTCGCCGAGGCGTTGCCGGCCGCCGAGCGCACCCCGTCCGCCGACACCGCAGGACCACCGCGCATCAACGCCGCGAAACCGGGCCCGTGTTCGTCGACGAAGTCGAAGAACCGGCGCATCACGCGCAGCAGCCGCGCCCCCAGCGGACCCTCCTGCGGCTCCACGAACCGGCCCGCCAGATCGTCCGACGCACGCTTCAACGCGGCCTCGTACAGGCTGAGTTTGCCGGGGAAGTAGTGGTAGACCAGTGGGCGCGAGATGCCCGCGGCCGACGCGATCTCATCGATGGAGACCTCGTCGGGCGAGCGGCGGCTGAACAGTTCGAGGGCGACGCCGATCAACTGCTGCCGGCGTTCCTCGACTCCCATTCTGCGGCGAACCCCGGTTGTCATGCGAACACCTTACCGATCGATTACGGCCCCCAACGGACCGGTCCGACCCGGGGTGTTCACAAATCCAGCACAAGTGGACCACGTCGTGCACGCGACACGCAGATCAGCATCGAGTCCGCCCGCTCGGCATCGGTCAGCAGCTCGTCGCGATGGTCGACTTCCCCTGCCAGTACGCGTTGTCGGCACGTCCCGCAGAACCCCTGCTCGCACGAGTAGGCGGTGTCAGGCAACTCCTTCCGTACGGCGGCCAGCACGGTCGAGTCGGCGGCCACCGTCAACGTCCGCCCGCTGCACCGGAGTTCGACCTCGAAGGCCTGGTTGCCCGCAGCCGACGTACGCGGACTGAAGCGCTCCTGCCGCAGCACGGTCCCCTCGGGAATCCGCGCCTCGACCGCCGCCGTCAACCCCTCAGGACCGCAGCAGTGAACGGCGGTGCCCTCGGGCAGCTCCGCCGCCACGCCCGCGAACAGCGCGTCGAGATCGGGCAGCCCGTCCTCGTCCTCGGCGACGACGGTGACCCGCCCGGAGCCGGCACCCGAGCCCAGCTTCTCGATCTCGGCGAGGTAGGGCATCGAGGCCCGACTCCGCCCGCCGTACAACAGCCGCCATTCCAGCCCAGGTTGGGCGTCAACGGCCCGGATCATCGGCAGGATCGGGGTGATGCCGATCCCGCCGGCCACGAAGACATACGCCGGAGCCGGAGCGAGCGGGAAGCGATTGCGCGGGCCGCGCACCTCGACGGTCATGCCCGCCCGCAGCCCCTCGTGCACCTCGCGCGAGCCCCCGCGCCCGTGCGGCACCAACCGCGTGGCGACGGTGTACGCGGAGGTGTCCGCCGGGTCCCCGCACAACGAGTACTGCCGCACAAGCCCCGACGGCAGCACCAGATCGAGATGTGCGCCAGGCTCCCACCCCGGCAACTCCCGCCCTTCCAAGCGCAGTTGTACGACTCCCTCGGCAACCACCTCATGGGCGGCGACCGTCAGCCGCAGGGACCGGGAACGCGGCCGGCCGGAGACCGGCTCGGCCAGCGCGGGCAGCGGCCACAGCGGCGAACCCTCGATCCGGCGCCGCATGGCCCGCCGGGCGAGCAGCGCGGCCCCGGCGGTGAGCGCGAGGGCCAGCGGCCGGGGGGACATCAGGCGGCGCCCTTGTCGGCGGCGACGGCGGCGGGGGAGGAGGCCAGATAGGCGACGGCCTGCTCGGTGGACCCCTCCTGGGAGGGGTGGTAGTCACGGCGGAGATAACGCGGCACCGATCTCGCCATGGCCCAGGTCGACGGCAGCAGACCGCGCTTCCCGCGCACGTAGAAGCCCCGGAAGGTCGGCTTGCGGAGTCCTGGGTCCGGGTCGTTCGCCATGAAGAACCGCACCCCGCGCTGCCACAGGAAGAACATCGCCAGCACCCCGGTCACCCAGGTCCGCACCCGCCGTCGGTAACCCCCGTCGACATGCGTGAACAGATCGAACGCGACCGACCGGTGCTCGACCTCCTCGGCGCCGTGCCAGCGCAGCAGATCCAGCATGGTCGGATCGGCGCCGCGCCGGTCCAGCTCCGACGCGTTGAGTATCCAGTCGCCGAGGAACGCCGTCTTGTGCTCGATGGCCGCGATGACGGCGACCCGCTCCATCAGCCACCACTCACGGCCCCGGCGACCGGGCAACGGGCTCCGATCCCCGAGCAGCTTCTCGAAGAGCCAGTCCACCTGTGCGGTGTAAGGCGTGGGATCGAGTCCCAACTCCCGCAGATGCGGGAGGACTTCGTCGTGGGCCTGGGAGTGCATGGCCTCCTGCCCGATGAACCCGACGACATCCGCCCGCAGCCGCTCGTCCCGTATGTAGGGCAGCACCTGCTTGTACACATGCACGAACCACCGCTCACCGGCAGGCAGCAGCAGATGCAGCACATTGATGGTGTGCGAGGTGAACGGATCCCCGGGCACCCAGTGCAACGGGGTCCCCTCCCAGGAGAAGGACACCTTGCGCGCCTTGATATTGGACATGGCGTCAATGTACTGACGGGTAGGGGGCGGGGAAACCCCCGTGCGAGGACTTGTTGACACCAACGTCAGCAGGAGCGCCCCAAAGGGGCGCGGGGAACTGCGCGACCAGCCCCCACCGGCCCGCAGTGACTAACGCAACCCCCCCATACCCCGCCCATCCTTCAACGTCCCCTTCAACCCAGCCTGAGCCCCCTGCTCAGTCCTGGCCGCCAGCAAGGCACCCCGCACAGTAGAGGCAACCCCACCCGTAGCCGTAATAGACGCCGTGTTCTCAGCACCGGCGGCAAGCATGAACCACTCACCAGCCCCCGACTTCCACAGCACACCCGCAAGCACATTCGGATCCCGCGGCCCACAAGCCGCAGAACTCTCCGACTTGGCCGCCACCGCCCCATACTGCCCACCAGGCGTATGGAACTGAGCCAACACCCGAGCCCCACCACCCCGCCAGGTCTCCGCCCGGGTGCACACCCAATCGGCAGCCCCGCTCCCGTCCGGCAACGGCTGCTCCGCGTACTGCCAGGCATTCACCGTGCGCACCCCCTGCGAGTGCATCGCGGCGAGCGAGCAGGCGAAGGGCGACCACGTCGCCAGCGCAGCCGGCGCCGACGCCTCGCGCGGCGCACCCGGGCGCCCCGCAGTCAGGTGAGCCGGAACGAGTTCCGCGAGGTCGCTCAGCAGACGCGCACCCCCGGTGTCCGTCACCTGGAGCGTGTTCCAGGACTGACACGCGCCCTTCTGCGCGATCGGGCTGGCCAGCGGCCCGGTCACCCCGTCGGTCAGCCCCAGGTCGATCGGCGTCGCCGCCGGCTTGCGCAGGTCCCGCATCTCCGCCTTGAGCACCCAAGGAGCCGTCAGATAGCGGACGTTGCCGTCGGCCCGATCGAGGACCACCGCGTCGGCCTCGGCGCCGCTCGCGCCGTCGACGCGGGCGAAGTCGAGGGCGGCCCCGGCCGTGCCGTCCTTCGGTTCGGCGTACCGCGCGATGCGCAGACCGTCGTACAGGATCACCACGCGAGCCGCGTCGACCGTGCCCGCGTACAGGAGTTGGGGCGGTCCCGCCGGGCCGCCGGACGGGGTGCCCGGGGTCGCCGAGACCTGGACCGTCTCGCCGGGGCGGGCCCAGACGGCGAGGGCGCGGCGCAGCAGGGCGCTGTCGCCGACGAGGTCACCGCGCGCGGGCCAGACGGAGAAGTCGGTGCGCGCGGAGGACTTCCACGCGGCGGCCGGTACGAGGGTCAACCGGGCGGGATCCAGGGCGGAGGAGGCCGTGCCTGTCTCCCTGTGCAGGCGCAGGGCGCGGAGGAACTCCGTCGCCTGCGCCCTCAGGTAGTCCGCCAGGGCGTCGGCG
>NZ_JBSFDA010000041.1:0-67790 GCF_053593675.1 Streptomyces sp. NPDC002156
GGTCTGGGGGCGGCAGCCCCCAGGGATGGGACGGGTAGGGGCGGCGGGGGCGAGAGAAGTCACCCGCGTCAGTGCCCCGGCAGCGGGTGGCGTCCCCGGGCCCAGCCCAGCAGGACCAGGGAGCAGAGCGCGGCGAGGGCGCACCAGGTGGACACGAACTCCAGTTGCCACAGCGCCCAGCACACCGGCGCGCCCACACCGGCCAGCAGCCCGAACAGGACCAGACGGCGGTCGCCGGAGAGGAGCAGTGAGCCGACCGTGGCGAGCAGGTAGCCGGCGACGAGCAGCCCGGAGTGGGACAGGTCGACGGCGTACCCGACGGTGTGGCCCCGGATGTCCGCCGTCACCTGGTGGTCCGACAGGCTGTACGCGAGTGCCGTGCTCGTCACGATGCCCGCGCCCAGCGGCAGCAGAAGGCGGGGCCTCGCCCGCCTGGGGGCCGCGCACAGGACGGCCACCGGTACCCAGAGGGCCAGCAGTGGGAGGGCGATGACGGCCCAGGCCACGGTCGCCGGACCGGTTCCGCCGTCCGCCCGCCAGACCAGGGACTCGACGATCTGGTGGGCGCCCAGGAGCAACGGCAGCGTGGCCAGCGGCAGATCACGGCTGCGGCCCGCCCGCGTCACCGTCGTCACGCAGGCCACACCCACGGCGGCGATGCCCACGCCCGCCACCAGGTCCGCCGTCGCACTCCAGCACATCGCGCCGCCACAGGGTCCGTCGTCGCACGCCTCGGCCTCACAGCGCATCACGCCCCGGGCCCGGCCGCATGCCGAGCACCGACGGGTCAGGCGGGTCAGGCGGGTCAGGCGGGCCTGTGTGCCACCACGGCGAACATCGTCACCGACATGTGCAGCGCGCCCCGCTCTGCCGCCTCGGTCAGATCCGCGTACAGGCGGTCGCGCTGCGCCTCGGTCATCAGTCCGCTCCGTACGGTCGACTCGGCCATCATGCGGACCAACGGCCAGGTCACCGTCCCGCTGTCCTGGATCAGCGCCTGCGAGCCCTGATCGTCGACGACCAGTCCCGCGTCGGTCAGCTGACTCAGCAGCCGGCGCCCGGAGTACGGGTTGGCCGCCATGGCCAGGACTCCCGCCGTCAGCGCGGCCACCGTGTCGGGGTCACCGGGGTGCAGGAGGGCGGTCCCCCAGTCGGAGTCGATGAGCGCCACCCGGCCGCCGGGCCGCAGGACCCGCGCGATCTCGCCGACGGCCTTGTCCGGTTCGGACAGGTGTTGCAGGACCCGCTCGCACCAGACCACGTCCACCGTGGCGTCGGGCACCGGGAGGGCGAGCGCGTCGCCGTCCAGGAAGCGGACCGGGCTGCCGGCCGCGGTCGCCCGCCGCTCGGCGACCTCGCGCATCACGGGGTTCGCCTCGATGCCCAGCGCGTCGCCGGACGGGGTCACGGCCGCCGCCAAGGCCAGCGTCTGCGTTCCCGTGCCGCTTCCGATGTCGATCGCGTGTTCGCCCGGACGCGGGGCGAGCGCGTTCTGTGCCCATGCGCGCAGTCGTCGTACGCCGTCGGCCGCGTCCTGTGCGTCCAGACCCGCCACGAGCCTGTCGACGTCCGCCGTGGCGAAGTTGCGCGCGTGGAACTCCGAGGTGGGCCGGATGTCAGATGTTTCCCCCATGCGGCCCACTCTAGGCAGTCAGGTCCTGCCCGAGCCACCGCTCCCGAAGGAGCCGCTGTTGCCGGGCGACCAGCGCGGGCGGGTCTGGTCCTCGCCGCGTTTGGTGCCGGAGGGGTGGAGGTTGTGCGGCCTGAGGCGCTCGTCCTCGTCCGAGGTGTGCGGCACCTCGTTGGGTTCGCGCCGCTCGCTCTGCTCGTGCACCGCCCCGGAGTCCGGCAGCCTGGGCTGCTCGTCCGGCCTGGGCCGGGGCGCCTCCGCGTCCTTCACCCGCACTCCGAACCGGACGGCCCAGATCAGCAGGCCCGCCACGATCAGGCCACCGGCGAAGGCGGCGATCACATTGAGTACGTCGCTCGATGCGGCGAGTACCTGTCCCGTGTCTGCTGCTGCTCGTGCCGTGTCCATGGCCGCCGAGTGCCCAGGAAACCGCCGGTTACTCACCCGGCCCACCCGAACCCGGCGTAAGGGGTGAATGCCGCGGGTGCGGGAAACGGCCGGACCCCCGTGCCGGCCGCGCCCCCGCACCCGCGGGTCCTGAGGGCCGTTTCCGGCCGGGCACCCGCCATGGGCACCGGCGCCCGGGCACACCTCTCGGGGAGGCGCGCCTACCGGAGCACCGGCGTCCAGATGAACCTACGCGCGTCGAGTCGCGGTGTGTATCTCGCCGGTGCCCTCTCTTGTGCGCCGAGGACTCACTCGTGCACGGTCACGTCCGGATGGTCCCGCTTCGCCCGGCCGACGGCGGGTTCGTCGAGGTCGCCGAGGGCCAGATGGGCGAGGACGACCTCGTAGAGGTCGCTGCCGCCGGCGAGGAGCTGGCGTTCGAGGACGGGTTCCGCGCTGCGTACGTGGTCGCGCACGGTCTGCGCGTGGATGCCGAGGACCTGTGCGGTGCGTTCCGCGTTGCCGCCGGCGGCGATCCAGGTGCGGACGGTCCGGCGCAGGTCCCGGGTGTCCGTGGCGAGGCGGCCGAGGAGACCGTCCGCCCAGGCCAGCAGCGGGTCGGTGCGCAGCAGTTCGGTGACTCCGGCGGGTGGAGTCGCGGGCGGGCGCGGTCCGTCCGGGACGGCGGCCTGGGTGTTGAGGGCCAGTTGGACGGCGGCGCGGGTGGTGAGGTCCGAGAAGTCGGCGTCGAGCAGGCCTTCCACTCGTTCCATCCGGGCGCGCACGGTGTTGCGGCTGACGCCGAGGATGATCGCCGTCTTGACGGCGGTGAACGAGAAGCCGAGGCGGGTGGTGGCGAGGAGTTCGGCGCGGGTGTGGTGGGGCAGGTCGTCGAGGGGCCGCAGCAGCCGGTCGGCCCAGCCGCGCAGGGCGAGGGGGTTCATCAGCCGCTCGGGGTGGGTGCGTTCGGCGTACACGGCGGCCCGGTCGGGGCGGAAGCGGGCCACGGCGAGGGCGCTGACGGCCTGTCCGTACGCCGTGGCGGTCTGGACGAGGTTCTGCCGGACGCTGCCGCCGATGAAGGTGTCGGGGCGTTCGCCGACGAGGGTGCGCAGTTCCGGGCCCGCCCTGTCCTGGCCCCGGTCGATGGGCGCCACGACGATCAGATGCTCGTCCACGGCCGGGCAGCGGACGATGAGCGCGTGGCCGTCCGCCGCCTCCTGGCAGTCCTCGGCGAGGTCGTCGCGTCGTGCGGCGTGGCCTTCCAGGACGTAGACGCAGGCGGTGTCGGTGTCGAACAGGCCGGGCCAGAGGCCGGCGGCGACCCGGCGGGCGGCGATGATGTCGCCCACCATCAGCAGTTGGAGGATGGCGAGCCGGAGGTCGGAGGTCGCACGGTCGAGCCGGCGTTCGGCGCTGACCGTCTCGCGTTCCCGCAGGAGCACTTCGAGCACCCAGACCGTGCGGGCGACGATGTCGGTGGCCCGCCGGTCGAAGGGCCGGCTGCGGGCGACCGCGAGCACGCCCTTGGTGACGGGGTGGCCGAGTCCGGCCAGCCGGACATGGCGTCCCTGGGTGTGCACCGCCGCAGAAGCGATTCTGCCGGTGGCCACGTCCATGATGAGGTCGTCGGCGGCGGGCAGCCGGTCACCGGCGAGGAGGGTGCCGGTGACGTCCTGGAGGGAGACCTCCGCGTCGATGGTTGCGGCGAGCCAGGCGGCCACTCTGCCGATGTCACGGGCGCCCGGCCGCAGTTGGTCGAGGAGTTCGTCCGCCCAGCTGCCGGAGGCGCCTACGCCGTCGTGCCCGTAGTCGGTCCTGCTGCCTGCCACGACGCCTCTCCCCTGGTCAATCACGTTCACACCGCTTCCCGGTCCGGAATTTACCTCACGGAGGGCATAGGCTCGGCGGATGGCAAGGTACTTCGACGTCCATCCCGACAACCCGCAGCCCCGCACGATCAGTCAGGTGGCCGACAGCATCCGCTCCGGTGCGCTGATCGCGTATCCGACGGACTCCTGCTTCGCGCTGGGCTGCCAGCTCGGCAGCCGTGACGGCATCGACCGCATCCGGTCGATCCGGCAGCTCGACGACCGTCACCACTTCACCCTCGTGTGCCGGGACTTCGCCCAGCTCGGCCAGTTCGTGCAGGTCGACAACGACGTGTTCCGGGCCGTGAAGGCGTCCACGCCGGGCAGTTACACGTTCATTCTCCCGGCGACCCGCGAGGTGCCGCGCAAGCTGCTGCACCCGAAGAAGAAGACCGTGGGCGTGCGCATCCCCGACCACACGGTCGCGCAGGCCCTGTTGGCCGAGCTGGGCGAACCGCTGCTGTCCAGCACCCTCCTGCTCCCCGACGAGAAGGATCCGCTGACGCAGGGCTGGGAGATCAAGGAGCGGCTTGACCATGTCCTGGACGCGGTCGTCGACTCCGGAGACTGCGGCACGGAGCCGACGACGGTCATCGACTTCTCCAGCGGCGAGGCCGAGATCGTCCGCCGGGGCGCGGGCGACACGTCACGGTTCGAGTGACGGCTCCCTGACCTCGTACGCCCCGAGTTCGTCCCGCGCGCGGGAGGCCGCGCCGACGGCCACGGCGTCGCCGCCGAGCCGGGCCCGTACGACGCTGACGGGCCGTCCGCTGACGGGCGGCTCGGCGGCGAGGGCCGCGTGGACGGCCGGTTCGAGCAGATGCCAGGCACGGCTGACACCGCCGCCGACGACGTAGTCGGTGACGTCCACCAGCCCGGCGGTGATGAGGATCGCCCGGGCGAGGGCGGCCCCCGCCTCCTCGTAGACGACGGCCGCGTCACGGTCACCCGCATCGGCGGCCGCCGCAACCGCTTCCGCGGTGAGCCCGGCACGTCCGGTGCGTTCCCCGTACCGCCGCCCGATCGCCCGCCCGGAGGCGAGCGTCTCCAGGTGCCCACGGCCACCGCACGTACAGGGCAGGTCGCCGAAGCCGGGTACGTGCCCGATCTCCCCGGCGGCCCCGTGCGGACCCTCGTACAGCGCCCCGCCCATCCACAGCGCACCGCCGACCCCCGTGCCCAGCGTCATCCCGAGCACATGGGGTACGCCCGCCACGGCACCCTTCGTCGCCTCGCCCCGCAGGAACGCGTTGACGTCGTTGTCGAGGTACGCCGGGACCCCGAGCGCGCCCCGGATCGTCGCCGTCACCTCGAACCCGGCCCAGCCGTGGAAGGAGTCGCTGACGACGAGCACACGCCCGGCGTCCGCGTCCACGATCCCCGCCGCACCGACCCCGACCCCGAGAAGCCGGGCCGGTGTCCGG
Organism: Streptomyces sp. NPDC002156; assembly: GCF_053593675.1. Lineage (NCBI taxonomy): Bacteria > Bacillati > Actinomycetota > Actinomycetes > Kitasatosporales > Streptomycetaceae > Streptomyces > Streptomyces sp. NPDC002156. The sequence continues at coordinate 5,313 of NZ_JBSFDA010000041.1, forward strand.
GCGAGGAGCCCGGCGAGCGCACCCAACGCCGCGTCGATCACGGCCTGCCCGCCGTGCGCCGCCGGGGTGGGTACCTCGGTCCGAGCGAGAACCGCGAGGTCGGGCGCGCACAGCACGACCTGGGTGGTGGTCCCGCCGATGTCGACACCGGCGTACACCTCGGGGAGGGGGAGGGTCACGCGGTGGCCCCCGTTGCACTGGGGGTGGGGGTGGCCCGGCGTTGCGGGACCGGGTCGGGCACTGCGGCGACGAGGCGCGGGGTGCAGTCCATACCGGGACACCGTGAACTCGTCACGCCGAAGCTCTCCTTCCACCGCCCGCCAGTGCGGCCCGGTGCTCCGTCCGGCGGCGGTGCTGCGGAATCGGGTCGGGCACCGGGACCGCGGCGATCAGGCACCGGGCGCAGTCCGCGCCGGGGCACAGGAGATTCGTCATGTCGAAGCCCCGTTCCGCCGAGGACGAGGGCGGCCCGGCATTCCGTGCGACGCCGACGTTGCGGGACCGGGGCTTCGCCGATCCGACGTCGGGCGCGGCCCGCACCGGCATGCAGAGAGGTCGTCATGCCAAGGCCCCCGTTCCACCCACCGCCGACGCGGCCCGCCGTTGCGTCCGGCGATGACGCTGCACCACCGGATCCGGCACCGGCACGGCCGCGATCAGGCGTCGTGTGTAGTCCGTGCCCGGGTGCAGGAGGGTCGTCTCCGTCGAGCCCTGTTCCTCGACCTGCCCCGCCCGCATCACCACCACGCGCTGCGCGAACTGCTGGACCACGGCGAGGTCGTGGGACACGAACAGGCAGGCGAAGCCCAGTTCGTCCTGGAGTTCGGTGATGACTTCGAGGACCGTCTGCTGGACGCTCACGTCGAGGGCGCTGGTCGGTTCGTCGGCCACCAGGAGCCGTGGTTCGAGGACGAGCGCGCGGGCGAGGCTGACCCGTTGACGCTGACCGCCGGACAGTTCGCGCGGGCCGCGCCCCGCCAACTCCCTTGGCAGTCGCACCCGTTCGAGCACCTCGGCGACCCGCGCCCTGCGCTCCGCCGCCGACATGCCCCGGCGGTGGACGCGCAGCGGCTCGGCAACGCACTCGCCGACGCTCATCCGGGCGTCCAGGGAGGCCACCGGGTCCTGGAGGACCACGCCGACCCCGGCCAACAGGGCGCGCCTTGCCCGTCCCCGGGCCCGGCCCAGGTCGGTGCCGAAGAGCGCGACCGAGCCGGACGTCGGCGGGACGAGGCCCAGAGCCACCCGGGCCGCCGTCGACTTGCCGGAGCCGGACTCGCCGACCAGGCCCACGGTTTCGCCGGGGGCGACGGTGAGGGAGACGTCCTGGAGGGCCCGTACGGTACGGCGGCCTCGGCCGAAGTGGACGGAGATGTCCCGGAGTTCGACCACCGGAGGGGCGGCGGGGACCCCGGGTGCCGGTGCGGGCACGTCTCCCGGCCCGGCGACCGTCAGTCCCTTGGGACCGGCGCCCGGGAGCCGCTCCGGGCCGTCCCCCGACTCAGCCACCGTCATGCCCTCGGAGCCAGGGCCGGAGAGCCACCCCAGTCCCTCCCCCGGCTCAGCAACCCTGAGTCGCGGCACAGCCGACAGCAATCGGCGCGTGTACTCGTGCGCGGGGCGCAGCAGCACCTCCTCGACCGGTCCCGTCTCGACGATCTCCCCTTGGAGCATCACGGCGACCCGGTCGGCGAAGTCCGCGACGACGCCCATGTTGTGTGTGACGAGCAGGACGCCGGTGCCGGAGTCGGCGGCCAGGGCGCGCAGGAGGTCGAGGATCTCGGCCTGGACGGTGACGTCGAGGGCGGTGGTCGGTTCGTCGGCGATGAGCAGGCCTGGCGAGTTGGCGATGGCCATGGCGATGACGACACGTTGGCGCTGGCCGCCGGACAACTGGAAGGGGAAGGCGGTCGCCCGCTGCTCCGGGTCGGGGATGCCTACGCGGCGCAGGAGTTCGACCGCTTCCCCGGCTGCCTCCTTGGCGGAGACGGGGCGGTGGTTGCGTACGACCTCGGCGATCTGGGCGCCGATCCGGGTGAGCGGGTCGAGGGCGGTGGCGGGCTCCTGGAACACCATCGACGCCGTACGGCCGCGCAGGCGGGACAGGTCCGCCTCGCTGGCGCCGACGACGTCCACTCCCCCGATCTCGACTCGGCCCGTCGCCCGGGCGTTGCCCGACAACAACCCCAGGGCGGCGAGCGCGACCGTCGACTTGCCGGAGCCCGACTCGCCTACGAGGGCGAGGGTTTCGCCTGGGCGGACATGCAGCGACACCTCACGGACGGCGGGTACGTCGCCGGTCTCCGTGGTGAAGGTGACGTCCAGGTTCTCGATCTCCAGGATGTTCATCCACGCCCCTTGACGTCGAAGGCGTCGCGCAGCCCGTCGCCGATCGCGTTGAACGCGCAGACGACGAGGATGATGGCGAGGCCCGGCGGAACGATGAGCCACCAGCGGCCCGAGTACGCGGCGGTGAGACCGGCCGACAGCATGCCGCCCCAGTCGGTCGACGGCGGCTGGACGCCGAGGCCGAGGTAGGAGACGTACGCGACGAGCAGGATCGCGTCGGCGACCTGGAAGGTGGCCGCGACGACAATGGTCGACACCGAGTTGGGCAGGATGTGCCGGGTGATGGCGCGGCCGTGGGTGCCGCCGATCGCGCGCAGGGTGAGGACGTAGTCGCGGTTCTTCAGGGTGAGGGTTTCCGCCCTGATCAGGCGGGACGGGACCAGCCAGGACACCAGGCCCAGGATGACGATCAGGCCGAGGGTGTCCGGTGTCGTGATCGCCGAGACCACGAGCAGGATGAACAGCGCCGGGATGGCGATGCCCGCGTCGACGACGCGCATCATCACCGCGTCGATCCAGCCGCCCGCATATCCCGCGATCGCTCCCCACAGCGTGCCGATGACGGTGGCGAGGATGCCCGCCGCGAGCCCGACGAGGAGGGACACCTTCCCGCCGTACATCAGCCGCCCGAGTTCGTCGTGGCCGACGGCGTCCGTGCCGAGCCAATGGGAGCCGTTCGGGGCGAGGTTGACCTGGGTGAGGTCGGTGTGGGTCTGGTCGGTGGAGTAGAGGAGCGGGCCCACGAAGCAGAAGAGGAGGAACAGGACGACCACCGCCAGGCCGGCGACCGCGAGTCGGTTGCGCGCGAACCGGCGTAGAGGCAGGCGGTATCCGGCGACCGCCTCCGTCGGTGGGGTCGTCGTCTGCAGTACGGCGCTCATGCTCGGCCTGCCTTCACTCGGGGGTCGACCAGTCGCTGCACGATGTCGGCGAGCAGCGTGCCGACGACCGTCGCCACGGAGATGACGAGGACGCAGCCGAGCAGCACCGGGTAGTCGGAGGACTGGGCCGCGCTCCAGAACAGCAGCCCCATTCCTGGGTAGTTGAAGAGCTGCTCGACGACCAGGGCGCCGCCGAAGAGGACGGGCACGTAGTAGCCGAGCATCGCGACGACGGGTGTGAGGGAGTTACGGAAGACGTGTCGGCGCAGGATGGCGCCCTGTCGTGAGCCACCGGCCCGTGCTGTGCGGACGTAGTCCTCGGAGAGGTTCTCCAGAGTCGCGGCGCGCATGTAGCGGCTGAAGACGGCGACCATCGAGGCAGCGCCTGCGACGACCGGCAGGACCAACGCGTTGGGCTGGGAGAGGACTTGCCCAAGAGTCTCGCCCTGGGGTGCCTGGGACGGGAACCAGGGCAGCAGTTGGGTGAAGACCAGCACCAGGATCAGGCCGAGGAAGTAGACGGGCGTGGCGTACGCGACGAAGCCGAGCGTGGTGATGACGTAGTCGACGGGCTTGTTGCGCCGCACCGCCTGCCACATGCCCAGCGGGATCGCGAGCAGCAGCCCGACGAACGCGGACAGGACAGTGAGAACGAGGGTCTTGGGCAGGCGCTGTTCGATGAGGGTCGAGACGGACTCGTTGAGGGTGTAAGAGGTGCCGAGGTCGCCGTGGAGCAGGGTGCCCACGTAGTGGACGTACTGGACGGGCAACGCCTGGTCGAGGCGCTGTTCGTGGTTGAAGGCGGCGATCTGCTGGGCGGTGGCCTGCGGGCCGAGGATCCCGCGTGCGGGACCCCCGGGCAGCGCGTGCAGGAGGCAGAAGACCACCACGGTCACGATGAGGATCACCGCGAGCGCCTGGAGGATCCGCCGGGTCAGGTAGAGGAAGGTGTCCATGCGAGGGGCCTCAGCTGGTCCACTTCCACTGGGCGGGGTGGAAGTTGGCGAGCGAGTCCTGGGAGAAGCCGCCGAGGCCGTTCTTGACGACGGAGATCTGGTAGACGGGCTCGGGCAGCCAGACCACGGGCAGGTCCTTGGCGAGGGCCGAACTGTAGTCCTGGATGGCCTGGTTGGACGTGGACGTGGTGGAGGCGGTGATGAGCTTGTCGACGTCCGGGTTGGAGTAGTTGCCGAAGTTCGAGCCGCCCTTGGTCTGGAAGAGCGAGTCGCCGGTCGGGAAGGCGTTGAAGTACCAGCTGCCCGCCGTACCGAAGAAGGACAGCTGCCACTTGCAGATGGCCTGGCTCGCGGTGCACTGCGGGGTCTGCGCCAGCACGGAGTTGACGGGCGCGGTCTTGATGGAGAACTTGATGCCGGTCTTCGCGAGGGACGACTGGATCGCGCTCATCATGTTGTCGGTCACGGTCGAACCGGACTGCGACAGGACCTGCATCTCGAACTTCGTTCCCTTGGCGACGCCTTCACCGCACTGGGTCGCTCCTGTGCCCGCGTCCGTGCAGACCATGACCCCGCCCTGTTCCGTCCAACCATGGGCGGCGAGAAGGGACTTGGCCTCCTCCGTCGAGAAGGGGTACGGGTTGCTCTTCTGGGTGGCGGAGAGGAAGTCGGAGGACTGTGCCTGCGGGATCGGGCCGTAGCCGGGCACGGCGGTGCCGTTAAAGATGACCTTGGCGAGACCGGCCTGGTCGATGGACTTCTGGACGGCCTGGCGGGCGTACAGCTGCTTGAACACGGCGCCCATGGTGGGGTTGTTGAAGTTGTACGGCAGATAGGTGATCGCCCAGCCGGACCAGGGCTGCACGGCGTAGCCGCGGTTGGTGAAGCTGTCCTTCTGGTCGAGGTCGGTGGCCTCTATGTAGCCGTAGTCGACGCTTCCGGAGCGCAGGGCGTTCTTCTCGGCGTCGGCCGTCGTGAACGGCAGGAGGTTCACGGTGGCGATGTTCGCCTTCTCGCCACCGTCGTACTTCGTGTTGGCAGCGAGGACTACCTTCCCGGACGTGGCGAACGACTTGATCGAGTAGGGGCCGCTGATGGTCTTCCACAGGGCGTCGCTGTCGTAGCCGGAGATGTTCTTCGCGGCCGTGTTGAGGTACGTCCACACCTGCTTGGCGCCCGCGGCCGTGCGGTCGGCGTCCGAGACGGCGGCCGAGGCGCCGGTCCTGTCCCAGGCGTGCTGGGGCAGCGGGGTGATCTGGCTCAGCTCGTTGGCCAGCATCCACTGGGAGTTGTAGGCCTGGTCGAAGGTGATCGTGAAGTGCCGGTCGTCGACGGTCTTGAACGCGGTCCAGTTGTCTGGGGCCTTGCCCGGGTTGTAGCCGGCCCACTCCGCCTTGTTCGCCTTGATGACGTTGAACCAGAACTCGACGTCCCGTGCCGTGATCGGCTTGCCGTCGCTCCAACTCCGGTCGCCGAGCGTGATGGTGACGCTCTTTCCGTCGGCCGCGAAGTCGGCGGCCGTGGCGATCGACGCCTTCTTGTTCCAGGCGATCTTCCCGGTGGAGCCGTCGTACGCGATGAGCGGCTCCCACAGGCTGGCCGCGATGGAGTTGTTGTTGGTGTTGAGGTGGGCCGCGGTGCCGATCGGCAGGATCCAGTTCGGGGTGAAGTTCGCGGGCAGGGCGTAGTTGATGGAGTCCTTCGACGCGGACGACGTGTCACTCGTGCCGGAACAGCCTGCGAGCAGCAGCGCGCTCGCCGAGACGATGACACCGGCGACGAGCGCGGTGCGAGCAGGGGACGACATGGTTCTCCTCGGATCACCGGAGATGTGATGTGCGATCGATGAGCCAGTCAACGACTCGCGGGTACGAAGAAACAGACGCCCCGCCGTAAAAAGCCTGTTTCTGCTGTTCTGGAAAAAGCCGGAGGGCGCGAAAGGCGACCTATGCTCGTCACCCACAGCCCCGTCGTCGGAAGTTACTTCGTCCATGACCGAAAAAAGTGCCCCGCACCGAAGGACCTCCCCCGGTGTCTCCTCGCTGGCCGAGCGTGTGCTCGAACTGCTGTCCTCCGGGCAGGCGACGACCCGGACCGAGCTGGCCGATCTGCTCGGCGCCGCGCCCTCGACGATCTCCTTCACCGTCGGCCAGCTGGTGACCCACGGGCTGGTCGCGGAGCACGGCACCCGGTCCTCCACGGGCGGGCGGCCACGGAAGGTGCTGCGGCTCGGCGGCAGCGACGGGTTCGCGGTCGCGGCGGACCTGGGCAGCAGGCACGCCCGGGTCGGGGTGGTGTTCCCCGGGGGCGGACTCACCGATGTGTCGACGGTGCCGTTCGCCACCGCCGAGGGCCCGGAGGCGGCACTGCCCGGTCTCGCCGAGACCCTGGAGACACTGGCAGCCCGGCACGGCCGGGAGCTGCTGCGGGGCGTCGGGCTGTGTCTGCCGGGCCCGGTGGACGTCGAGTCGGGCGTCGTCACCCTCCCGGCGCGGATGCCCGGCTGGAACAGGTTCCCGGTGCGCGCCTGGCTGGAGGACCGCTTCGGTGTCCCGGCGGCGATCGAGAACGACGCCAACTGCATGGCCGTGGGCGAGCACAGCGTCCAGCCCGCCGAACGGCGCCAGTCGATCATGGTCAAGATGGGTTCCGGCATCGGCGCCGGTGTCATCGCCGACGGCCGGCTGTACCGGGGCGGCACCGGAGCGGCCGGCGAGATCACCCACGTCCGCGTCGAGAACGAGAACGGCACACCCTGTTCGTGCGGCAACACGGGCTGTCTGGAGACGGTCGCGTCGGGTGCGGCGCTGGTGCGGATCCTGCGGGAGCGGGGCGCCCGGGTCGACTCCATCGAGGACGTGGTCAAGCTGGCCATGGACGCCGACCCGGAGGCGACCGGTGCCGTGCGCCGGGCCGGCCGCTATCTCGGCACGGTCCTGTCCGCGAACGTCAACTTCTTCAACCCCGACGCCGTGTATCTCGGGGGTCTGCTGTCGACGCTGGAGCCGTTCGTGGCAGCGGTGCGAAGTCAGCTGTACGAGGGCTGCCATCCCCTCGTCACCGAGCAGCTGGTGATCGAGCGGGCGAGTCTCGGCGCCGACGCCGGACTGGTCGGCGCGGGCCAGTTCGCGCTGCAACGGGCGCTGGCGCGTGCTCTGGAGGCCCTGACCGGGCCCTCTCCTTCCCCTCACTCCTGAACCCCTGCCGAGGAGCCATGCCTCAGTCCCGTACCGCCATAGCCCGCCCGGTGATCGCCGTCGCCGGGCTCGGCATCGAGTCGTCGACCTTCTCCCCCGCACGCACCGAGGCGCCCGCCTTCCATCCCCAGCGCGGCGCGGACGTCCTCACGCGTTACCCGTTCCTGGTTCCCGGTGAGCCGTTGCGGGAGGCAGCCGAGTGGCGGGGCGCGCTGGTCGGCAAAGCACTCCCCGGCGGGACGGTGACGGCTGCCGCCTTCGCTCTGCTCTCCGACGAACTCATCGACCGCTTGCGGGAGTTGGGGCCCGTCGACGGCCTCTGGTACGACATCCACGGCGCGATGACGGTGGAGGGCGTGGATGACGCCGAGGTGGTCCTGCTGGAGCGGATCCGGGAGGTCGTCGGCCCGGACGTGATCGTGTCCACGTCCATGGATCTGCACGGCAACGTGTCGCGCGAGCTGGCGCATCAGAGCGACCTGATCACCTGCTACCGGATGGCCCCGCACGAGGACCACATGGAGACGAAGGAACGGGCGGTACGGAACCTGGTGAACGTCCTGGTCAGCGGTGCCGCGCGGCCGGTAAAGGCCTGGATCCCGGTGCCGGTGCTGCTGGCCGGTGAGCAGACCTCGACGCGGATCGAGCCCGCGCGGAGCGTGTACGCGGCCGTGGACGAGGTGGAGGCGGCCGATGGTGTGCTGGACGCCGCGATCTGGGTCGGATACGCGTGGGCGGACGAGCCGCGCAACCGGGCGGCGGTCGTCGTCACCGGGTCCGACGAGGCAGCGGCTTCCGCCGGTGCCGAGCGGCTGGCGCGCGGGTTCTGGGAGGCGCGGAGCAGGTTCGCGTTCGTCGCGCCGACGGGCTCGCTGGACGCGTGTCTGGACGAGGCGCTCGCGTCGGACGACCGGCCGTATTTCATCAGCGACACCGGCGACAACCCGACGGCGGGCGGTGCGGGTGATGTGACCTGGGGGCTCGGGCGCGTCCTGGACCGGCCCGAGTTCAAGGACCCCGACGGTCCGACCGTGATCTACGCCTCCGTGCCGGGGCCCGCCGCCGTCGAGGCAGCGGTGGCGGCGGGCGTCGGGGCGGTTGTCACAGTCACCGCCGGTGCCGAGGTGGACGACCGGCATGCCGGGCCGCTCACCATGACCGGGGTCGTGCACGCGGTGCGCCACGGGGACCGGGACGCCGGGACCGAGGTCGTGCTGCGGGTCGGCAGCGTGCACGTGATCCTCACGGGGCTGCGGAAGCCGTACCACCACGAGCACGACTTCACCGACCTGGATCTTGATCCGCGCGGGGCCGATCTAGTCCTCGTCAAGATCGGCTATCTCGAACCCGAGCTGTTCGACATGGCTGTGGGGTGGAAGCTCGCGCTCACCCCCGGCGGCGTCGACCAGGATCTGGTGCGGCTGGGGCACCGGCGGATCCGGCGGCCCATGTTTCCGTTCGATCCGGAGATGGGGGAGCCGGACCTCGCGGCAAGGATCATTCCGGCGTCCGACGAGCCGCTCGGCGGAGCGGACGAATAGGGGCCTCGTGGCGGTGCGGGGTGCGCGCGGGGCGTGGGCTGTGCATGGTGGTAGGGAGTCCGGTCGAGCAAGGAGACGTCATGCCGATCAAGCGCTCTGATTCGCCCTCTCCGTCCGACGACGCCACGACGCCCGATGCGCTGCTGCATACCGGTGCGGAGCATGGGGCTTCCGCCGAGGATTTGGTGCTTGCCACGGGGCGTGATGTCACTCCGCGCAGTCTGGCGTGGGCGGAGCGGAAGCTGGCGGAGGAGGGTCCTGCCGCGTTGGACAAGTTGCTGCCTTGACTTGCTCCTCGGGCTGAAGCCCGAGTACATCTCGCCCTGGAAGCCGGAACGGTCCGCCGCAGGTCGCGACGATCACGGCCAGGGCTCCGTCGCAGTAAATCCGTTATTTACTGCGATAGTTGGGAATACGCCTCCGCGACCGCACAACTGCCCGAATGCGGGTCTGCTGTGCGGGCCTGAGGGGAGGAGACTGTCAGTGCGCGACGCCGACCAGGCCTGGCACCAGCATGTTTGCCTGGGTCATGCCCCCAGGTCCTCCATCACAGGCAGGCACTCGGCGAGCAGGTCGACGACGTCGCGCCAGGCTCGCTGCGCGTGCTGTGGGTGGTAGCCGACGCCGGGGACCACGGGGTGGTCGACCGGCGGGTGGTGGAAGGCGTGCAAGGCGCCGCCGTAGACCGCGAGGCGCCAGTCGACGCCCGCGGCCTGCATCTCAGCGGCAAACGCGTTTCGTTGCGCGGGCGGCATGATCGGGTCTTCCGACCCGACCCCGGCCCATACCGGGCAGCGAATGCGCGCCGCCTCGCCCGGTCGACCCGTGGTCAGTGCGTTGACTGTCCCGATCGCGCGCAGGTTGACGCCGCCGCGCCCGAGTTCCAGCCCGACGGCGCCCCCGGTTCCGTAGCCGACGGTGGCGATCCGGTCGGGGTCGGTCCGGGGCTCGGTGCGCAACACGTCGAGCGCCGCACGGCCGATCCCCCGCATCCGGTCGGGATCAGCGAGCAGTGCCATGCAACGGGCCAGCATCTCCTCGGGGTCACCCAAATAGCGCCCGCCATGAAGGTCGAAGGCCAGCGCTACGTATCCCAGCTCGGCGAGAGCATCGGCCCTGCGGCGCTCGACGTCGCTGAGCCCCATGCCCTCTGGTCCGAGCAGCACCGCGGGCCGGCGGTCGACACCGGCCGGGAGCGCGAGGTGCCCGATCATCGTCAGACCGTCGGCCGGGTACTCGACCGTACGCGTCGTAATCGTCGTCATGAGACTGGACTGTAGTGATCGTCGAGCCCGGTCCGGCCGGTGTTCTGCCGCTGGCAGAGCAGCGCGGGTGTCCCTCTGAAATACGGGACGAGCCCGGCGCTCAGGGCTTCAAGATCATCCCGTTGCCCCTTTGGCGCGTATCTCGGTCACACCCCATGTAGAGCGATTGCCGCTGCTTCGGTCGACGTCACTCGTCCATGATTCCCTTCATGGCGCGTCCGGGTCGATGCGACGGAGCACTCGACCTGCTCAGGGAGGAGCGGTTGCAGCACGGCGTACTCGTTTTGACCGCTCGAAGATCTCCATCTCCTCCAGGACCGCGACGATGTGGCCGACAGGCAGGTCCAGGGCCCGTAGCGGGAAGAAGATCTCTGTGTGCTGGATGACGTCGCCTTCGACGTGACCGGTGAGGACGACGGCCAGGCCCCGGTTGACCGCGAAGCGGATGTGCGTCCCCAGCCGGGGGCCTCGGCGAGCCGGTGGGCGAGGTACTTCGCCCAGGCCGGCCACGGGCTGGCCAGGTCGGCGTCAGCCGGGTCGAGCCGACCGAAGTGCCGGGGGACCTGCTCGAACGGCCACGCCGTCCTCCCTTCCGCCTGTCGGAACTGTGCGAGTCCAGAGCCGCCTAGTTCTGCTGCACCAGCACCGGGTCGAAGGTGATCCGCGTGCGGACACTGTCCCCTGCCCAGGTCACCTCCACCGCCGTGTCTGTCACCTCGACGTCGGACACCACCTGCTCGGGTACCAGCGGGTCCGGGTCGGCTGTCAGCGCTGCCAGGGACACGTGCACGGTGGTGCCGGATGTCTCGCCGGTCAGGCGGGGGACGACGGCCCAGCGGGTGTAGGCCGTGCCCTGGGGGGCCCGGGTCTCCTCCGCCTCCGGGGTCCAGCCGTACAGGCCGTGCAGTGTCGACGTCACCGTCTCCTCCGGGCCCGTCGCCCAGCCGGTGTGCGTGACTCGGGTCCCCGCCGGCGCGCCGATCACCCGGTGGACGCGGAGTTCGTGGCGGCCCCGTACGACCGTGATGCTCTCCACGCGCAGGCCCGGCACCATGGGTGGGCCCGCGGTGAAGACCGGGCGGTGCCAGGAGGCCGCCCAGCCCCAGTCGTCGCCGTGGCCCGCGCCCAGGGGGTGGATACGGCGGCGGACGCTGCCCCGGCCGGCGATCTCCACGGAGAGGTGGTTGTCGGCGATGTTGGCGGGGGCGGTCGGGCCGGAGTGGGTCGAGTAGGCCTGGCGGCCGTAGTGCGGGTCGTTCTCGGCCGCCGTCTCGCCCTCGTGCGGGCGGACGTGGTCGCTGCCGTGGTTGTGGAGTCGTACGATCCCGTCCGCTCGGGTCGACTGAACCAGAAGGCCGGGGGCGGGCAGCGCCAGCACCCGGTCGCTCTCCTCCACCGGTGCCTGTTCCTCGCGGGCCGTCCAGAGGGGGGCGTCGGCGGGTGCGAGCAGGGCGACGAAGGCCTTCGAGGCCCAGTACGGGGATGCCGGGCCCGAATATGTCTGGAGGGTGGCCTGGTGGGGGCCGTGCCAGCCGAGGGTGAGCAGGCCGTCCTCGGTCAGGGCGCCCCGGTCCAGGAAGTGGCGGAGGCTGCCGCTGATGAGGCGGCGGCTCGTTCCGGGGGTGAGCGGGGTGTCGCCGGTGAGGGCGCCCAGGCCGACGGCCGCCGATGCGGCGAAGCGGTACGAGAGCGAGCGGCCGAAGTGGATCGGGGCGCCGTCTCCGCCGAACATCAGTGCGAAGCCTTCGAGGTGTTCTCGCAGGCGGGGACCGTACAACGCCGACAGGTCCCGGTCGTCGCCCAGGTACGCGTCCAGCACCGGGTACAGGTGCAGGGCCCAGCCGTTGTAGTGGTCGAAGGCCCGGCCGTCGCCGTCCGCGTACCAGCCGTCGCCCCGGTACCAGGTCTCCATCAGATCCAGGGCTCGCTCGCGGACCCTCGTCGTTTCCGCGTCGCCGCGCCCGACGGACTCCAGGAACCCGGCGACCGTGTACGGGAAGAGGTACCAGTTGTTCGGGGCCGGCGTGTGCCGCAGCGAACCGCGCAGCCATTCCTCCGCACGGTCCTGTACGGATGAGTCGAGCCGTTTCCACAGCCAGGGCGCCGTCAGGCGCAGGCCCAGGGCCACCGAGGCCGACTCCACCATCGGCTGGCCCTGGACGTCGTGGTCGAGGATGAGCGGCCAGGACTCGGTGTCCGCGCGGCCGGGGGTGCGGGTGCCCGCCGCGAGGCCCTGGGCGTAGCGGTCGAGCCAGCCGTGCGGGTCGTCGCCGTCCGCGCCCGCGACACGGAAGGCTGCGGCGAGGAAGGTGCGGGCGTAGCCTTCGAGCCCGTCGGAGCGCACGCCCGAGCGTGACGGCACGCCGGGCAGGTCGAGCAGGGCTCCGCCCGGGGTGCTCCAGCGCCAGGCGGCGGCCAGCAGTCCGTCGGCCACGGCCTCCCAGTGGGCCCGCGTGTAGCCGGTGTGCGGGCTCGACTCGCGGTCCTCGGGCGGGAGTTCGAAGGGGATGCCGCTGCTGCTGTTGCGGGTCGTGCTGCTCATGCGAGGAAGGCCAGCCTTTCGCGTCGTACGGGATGGCGGAATCCGGCGCCGGACGCCCAGTGTTCCGTCTCGCCGACGGCGAGGTCGGCAAGGCGGCGCCACTCGTTGCCCTGGGAGCCGGCGAGGTGGGGGGTGAGGAGAGCGTCGGGGCACGTCCACAACGGGTGCTCGGGCGGCAGGACTTCGGGGTCGGTGACGTCGAGCACGGCGCGGATACGGCGCTCCCGGACCGCATCGGTGAGGGCGTCCTGGTCTACGACGCCTCCTCGGGCGGTGTTGATGAACACGGCGCCGGGGCGCATGGAGTCGAGCAGGGTGCGGCTCACCAGGCCCCGGGTGGCGGGCAGCAGCGGGGTGTGCAGGCTGACCGTGTCGGAGCGGGCGAACAGGGCGTCCAACTCGACGCGTTCCACGCCGAGTTCAGCGGCGTCGGCGTCGGTGACGTAGGGGTCGTACAGGAGGAACTCGAAGTCGTGGGGGTGGAGCAGTTCGATGACTCGGCGGCCGACCAGGGAGGCGGAGACGATGCCCACGGTGCGGCGGTAGTTGCCGATCGTGCGGGAGGTGCGCAGCCAGTCGTCCCGGGTCTGGGTGGAGGCATACGCCTGGGCGCGTTCCAGGACGTGTTTGCCGGTGAGCAGGATCATGGCGAGGGTGTACTCGGCGACCGGCAGGGCGTTCGCGGCGGCGGCGGACGACACCTCGATGCCGCGCTCCCAGCAGGCTTCGGTGACATGCGGGCGCACGCTGCCCGCCGTGTGTACGACCGCCCGCAGCCGGGGTGCCGCCGCGAGGGCGTCGGCGTCGAGTACGGGGCAGCCCCAGCCGGTGACGAGGAGGTCGACGTCGGCGAGGATCTTGCGGGCGCGTTCGGTGCCGAAGTCGTCCAGTACGGGCAGCGGGGCGAGGTCGCAGACGGCGGCGAGGGCGTCCAGCGAGGCGGGGTCGAGGACGGCGGTTGCGGCGTCCGGGGACATGGCGAAGGCGCCGCGGGGGCGGAAGCCGGGGCCCGGCGAGGACACGGTCATTCGGGGTCGGGTACTCCTTGCTGGTCGACGACTTCGACAACTCCGGTACGAGGACCGCTACTTGCTCACTTGACCGAGCCTGCCGTCAGGCCGCTGCGCCAGAAGCGTTGCAGCAGGGCGAAGGCGAGGATGAGCGGAACAACGGCGAGCAGGGAGCCCATGATCACCACGGGGTAGTACTCGGGCGACACGGAAGCCGAGCTGTTCCACTGGTACAGGCCGAGGCTGACGGGATAGAGGTCCTGGTCGGAGAGCATCACCATGGGCAGGAAGAAGTTGTTCCAGATGGCGGTGAGCTGGAAGAGGAAGACCGTGACCAGTCCGGGGCCGAGCATCCGCAGCGCCACCCGTACGTAGGTGGTGAGTTCGCCCGCTCCGTCGACGCGCGCGGCCTCCAGGACCTCGTCGGGGACATAGCCCTGGCTGAAGATCCGGCCGAGGTAGACGCCGAACGGGTTGAACAGGACGGGGATGAACACGGCCCAGTAGGTGTTGACGAGGCCGGCCTCCGAGGCCATCAGGTACAGCGGCAGCGCAAGCACCGTCTGCGGCACCATGACGGCCGCCAGGACCAGGCCGAACAGCTTCTCCTTGTGCCGGAAGCTGAACTTGTCGAAGGCGTATCCGCAGGCCACGCTCACCAGGGCACCGATTCCGGCGCCGAGGACGGCGTACAGCAGGCTGTTGCCGTACCAGCGGCTGTACAGGCCGTCGTCCATCGCGAACAGGTCGCGCAGGTTCTGTACGAAGGAGAAGTCGCTCAGCGACAGCAGGTTGCTGCTGAACAGCGCGTCCCGGTTCTTCCCGGCGGCGAGGACCAGCCACAGGACGGGCAGCAGGGTGTAGAGGACGGACAGCGCGACGACCACGTTGACCGTGGCCCGGCCGAGCAGGCGCGGGCGCATGAGGGTGCTGTCGCCGGTGCTCATCGGGCCGTCTCCTCGGGGGTGTTGGCGCGGCTGGTCCAGCGGGTGACGCCGTAGGACAGGGCGATCGTGCAGACGAGCAGGACGACCGAGGCGGCTGCCGCCAGGCTGTAGTTGTTGCGGGTGAAGGCGGCGTCGTAGATGTACATGCTGGGCGAGAAACGGGAGTTGATCATCGGGGAGGACTGGCTGAGCAGCATGGGCTCGGTGAACAGTTGCAGCGCCCAGATCAGGGTGAAGATGGCCACCATGACGATCGACGTGCGGACCAGGGGTGTCTTGACCTGGAGTGCCGTACGGACCGGGCCCGCGCCGTCGACCACCGACGCCTCGATGACCTCGCGGGGTACGGCCTGGAGGGCGGCGTAGAAGACGACCATGTTGTAGCCGAGGTTGCTCCACAGGGCGATGTTCACGATCGACGGGAGCACGGTGTGGATGCCGAGGAAGTCGATGGTGATGTCGGCCTTGGCGAACAGGTCGATGACCGGGCTGATGCCGGGTGTGTAGAGGTACAGCCAGATGAGGGCGGCGATGATGCCGGGCACGGCGTGCGGCAGGAACAGGCCGAGCTGGGCCCAGGCGCGCAGGCGTACGACCCCGGAGTCGAGGAGCAGGGCGAGGGCGAGGGCGCCGATCACCATCAAGGGGATGTAGATCAGGCAGTACAGGGCGACCGTGCCGAGGCCGGACAGGAACGTCGGGTCGGTGAGGACGGCGGCGTAGCTGCGCAGGCCGACGAAGACGGTGCGTTCGGGGCCGAAGCCGAGGCCGGGCTGGTCGTCGCTGAAGAAACTCAGGTAGATCGCCGTGCCGACGGGGATCAGGAAGACGGTGACGAGGAGGGCGAAGAAGGGGGCCATCAGGACGGCGCACGCGGCGAGTTGACGGCGGCGGGCCGCCTTGCGGGCGCGGAGGGCCGAGACCGGGGCGGCGGTTCGGGAGGCGGCGGCAGGCGCGGGGTGGTGGGCCTGGGTGGTCGCGGTCATGGGGTGTCACCTGCCTTTCGGGCGGCGGACCGTACGGAGTTTCTGGCTCATGTGCTGTGCTGCGTGGTCGACAGTCCGAGGGCCTTCAGGTCGGGCATCGTGCCGTCCTGGGCCGCGCGTACGGAGTCGATGAGGGAGCCCTGGCCGCCGCCGACGCGGGCGAAGTTGTCCTGCATCACCCGCTGGGTGGCGGTGAAGCGGGGGCCCCAGACCCAGCCGTCGCGGATCTTGTGGGCCTCCTCATCGAAGAGGGTGTAGATGTCCTGGCCGCCGTAGTACGAGCGGTCGAACGCCTCGCGGCCCACGGCGACCAGCTCGGACGCGGCCGGGTACTGGCTGCTGGTGCCGCTGGAGAGACGGGCGCGCAGCGCGTCGGGGTGGGAGACCTGCCAGGCGATGAACTCCAGGGCGGCTTCCGGGTGTTGACTGTCCTTGGTGACCGCGAAGGTCGAGCCGCCGTGGGTGCCGACGTACGGGCGGCCGGTGTCCCACTGGGGCAGCGGGGCGATCCGCCACTGGCCGGCCTGCGCGGGCCGTGCCTTCATCTGGGCGCCTGCCTCCCAGGCCCCAGTGAGCCGGGTCAGGACGAGTCCGTCGGCGATCTGCGCGTCGGACTGTCTGCTCTCGACGGCGTTCGCGAAGACGAGGTCCTCGTCGATGAGACGCTGCCAGTAGGCGGCGACGCGCCGGGTGGGGGCGTCGGCGAGGGAGACGTTCCAGGCGCCGCCGGCGGTGTCGAACCACTGGGCGCCCGCCTGCCAGGAGTAGGCAGCGAACTGGGTGCCACCGTCCGTGGGGAAGAGCACCAGCCGTCGGCCGGGCAGCTTGCGGCGGACGGCGCGGGCCAGTTCCTCGAACTCCTCCCAGGTGCCCGGCACTTCGAAGCCGTGCTCGGCGAACAGGTCGGCGCGGTAGTGCATCACCATCGGTTCGACGTCCAACGGGACGCTGAACACGCGCTGTTCGAAGGTGGTGAGGCCGAGGGCCTGGGGCAGCAGCTTGGCGCGCAGTTCGTCGCTGACCATCGAGGTGAGGTCGCGGGCCACGCCGTCGATGGCGAAGCCGGGCACCTGCGGGTATTCGATCGTGGCCACGTCGGGGGCGTTGCCCGCGCGGGCCGCGTTGCTGAGTTTGGCGTAGCCGCCCTGACCGCCGGACGGGACCTGCTGATAGTCGACCTGGATGCTGTCGTGGGTGCTGTTGAAGGCGTCCACCACCTCCTGGCTGCCGCGCAGCGCGGACCAGAAGGTGATGCGGGTGACGTTCCCGCCGCCGGCGCGCGAGGCGGGGTCCGCTCCCCCGCTGCAGGCGCTCACGGCTCCTGCCAGCGGTAATGCGGCCGCCGCCGCGAGCACGGAACGACGGCTTCGTCGACGGGGGTTCTGTCGACCAGGCATGGGTGCCTCCCGTCCTGTTCGATCGAGATACGGGAATCCTCATCGGCCCACCAGAAACGGTCAATAGAGCGATCAGAAGAAAATAAAGCGGTCAAACGATCGCTACATGCTGCGGGTCGACCCCCGCACCTTCAACTCCGGCAGCAGTTCGATCCGCCTCGCCGGTACCGGCCCACCGCCGCGCGGATCCCTCAGCCGGTGCAGGAGCAGTTCGGCGGCGGCCCGGCCGACCTCACCCTTGGGCGGCGACACTGCGGTGAGAGGGGTACTGCCGAGGGCGGCCACGACATCGTCGTACGCGACGACCGAGCAGTCCTCCGGCACCCGTACGCCGTGCGCGGCCAGGTCCTGGACCAGCATCAGGGCGTCCACGTCGCCGTGCAGCACACAGGCCGTGGCGTCCAGTTCGCGCAGGACGCCGGGCAGGTCGACGGCAGGACGGTCCGCGCCGGCCGAGCGGTCGGGGCCCGCGTCGGGGGAACTGAGGGTGAGGGTCCAGGCATCGAGTTTCGGGTGGGCCCCGGCGATCTCGTTGAGGGCGGTACGCAGCGCCCGTGCGGTGGGGCTGTCGTCGCGGGTGGCGAAGACGATCCTGCGGTGGCCGAGGGCGATCAGGTGTTCCACGGCGAGGTGGGCGCCGTACCAGTGGTCGGAGCAGACCGAGTCCAGGGCGTGCAGCGCGCTGCCGGGGCGTGGCCTGCGCTCCATCAGGACGGTCGGTACGCCCAGGCCGCACAGCCACTTCGCGTCGGCCTCCTCGTCGGCGAGGGTGCGCCAGCGCGGGGCGATCAGCACACCCCGGGCACCGTCCGCCAACGCCCGCTCCACCAGGGGGTGTTCGGCGCCGGCGACCTGTGGGGCGATGTGCAGGGCGATGCGTACGCCGGCCTCCTCCAGGACGGGGCGGGCGCCGTGCAGGGTCTCGTAGAGGTAGGAGTGGCGGGCGGGGACGACCAGGACGACGGTGTCGCCGTCCCCTGGTGCGGTGATGCGCTCGGGCGGGGCGTCCGGTACGGGGAGGGTGGAGCGGGCGATGCCGTGGCCGCGCCGGAGCCTGCCCTCGCGGGCGAGTTCCTCCACGTCCCGGCGGACGGTGACCACCGAGACCTCCAGCTCGGCGGCGAGATCGGTCACCCGGGCGGCACCACGTGCCTGCACGGCGGCCAGGATCCGCTGCCGCCTCAGTTCGACCGGCTCGCGCATACCGTTCGCTCCATGTTCGTTTGAACGCTTTGCCGCGCAGCATAGCGATCGGCGGGCCGGACGGCGGCACCGCTACCGGAACAGGGGATTCCGACCGGGTCTCATCTTTTCCGATCGGCCCTGACCTTCGGTCAAACAAAATTCACAGACTACTCGCGGTAACTACTTGCTTTGATCGCACGCGAGGCGAGAATTTCCCCCCTCAACGCGCTGCACCTCGGGGGGAATTGGCATATGCAAGGAACAATTGACGGATTCAGTTACGGGTTTGTCACCCCAGTGGCCGCGTTTGTCATGGCCTGTCTGGGAGGCGCACTCGGACTGCGCTGTGTGGTCAGATCACTGCTCAACCAGGCTTCGTGGAAACCGGGTTGGCTGGCGATGGGAGCGGCGGCCATCGGGTGCGGAATCTGGACCATGCATTTCATCGCGATGATCGGGTTCCAGGTCGAGGAGACCGCGGTCCGGTACGACGTCGGACTGACGGTCACCAGTCTCGCCGTGGCGATAGTCGTCGTCGGAATCGGGGTGTTCGTCGTCGGCTATCGCGGCGCCACACCCGGAACGCTCTCCGTCGCGGGCACCATCACCGGTCTCGGCGTCGCCGCGATGCACTACCTCGGCATGGCGGCACTCCACCTCAACGGCGAGATCCACTACGACATCGTGACCGTGACGCTCTCGGTGGTGATCGCCGTCGTCGCCGCGACGGCCGCGCTGTGGGCGGCCGTCTCCATCCGGGGCTTTCTGACCAGCCTCGGGGCGAGCCTGGTGATGGGGGTCGCCGTCAGCGGGATGCACTACACGGGCATGGCCGCCGTCAGCGTGCATCTGCACGACTCGGGCGGCACCACCTGGGCCGGTGACTCACCGACCTCGCTGCTGCTGCCGATGCTGATCGGCCCGGCCATCTTCCTGCTGCTGGCCGCGGTCGTGGTGATGTTCGACCCGCTGCTGGTCCTGGGCGACGGCGAGTGGGACGGGAAGCGTACCCAGCAGCAGCCCGCGCAGGACACGCGCCAGATCCCGAGGCAGCCGTCCCCGGGCTGGCAGCGGACCCCGACCTCGACCCGGACGGATCTTCGCCTGTAGGGCATCGCTACGGCGCCTCCTGGTTCGGGGACCGAGGTGACCAGGCCTCTCACCCGGCCGCCTGGCACAATCGACGGCGTGTGAACGTCCGTACGACGATCGTTGGAGGAGCTCGTGCCGTCCCCCTCACAGCCGCTGCGCAAACTGGGCTTTCTCACCATCGGGCTGTTCGACGGGGACGATCCACGGGCGGGTCACGAGTCGACGCTGGAGATCATCGAGCTGGGTGAGCGGCTGGGCTTCGACAGCGCGTGGCTGCGCCACCGTCATCTCCAGTACGGGATCTCCTCCCCCGTGGCCGTCCTGGCGGCGGCCTCGCAGCGCACCCGCAGGATCGAGCTGGGCACCGCCGTGATCCCGCTGGGCTGGGAGAACCCGCTGCGCCTCGCGGAGGACCTGGCGACCGTCGACGTCCTGTCCGGGGGCCGGCTCAACCCGGGTATGAGCGTGGGCCCGCCGATGCACTACGACCAGGTCAAGGACGCCCTCTACCCCGACACGGCGGACGCCGAGGACTTCAGCTACGAGCGTGTCCAGCGGCTGCTGGACCTCGTACGCGGGAAGCCGGCCACCGACTTCAGCGGGGTCGAGGGATTCGAGGTGTTCTCCGACCGGGTGCAGCCGCATTCCCCGGGGCTGGGGCGGCGGTTGTGGTACGGCGGCGGGAGTGTGCGGTCGGCAAAGTGGGCCGGTGAGCACGGGATGAACTTCCTGACCAGCAGCGTCGTGAAGGCCGAAGGGGGCGAGGGCGGCGAGGGGGCGCCGGACTTCGCCGAGATCCAGCTCGCGGGCATCCGGGCGTTCCGTGACAGTCATCCGGACGGCGAGCGGGCCCGGGTCTCCCAGGGCCTCGTCGTCATCCCCACCGACAGTGCCTCGTCCGAGCAGCGCGCGAAGTACGAGGAGTACGCGGCGAAGCGGTTGCCGCGGACCGCGACCCCGCAGGGTCCGGCGCGGCTGATGTTCGCGCCGGACCTCGTCGGGACGTCGGCCGAGATCGCCGAACGCCTGTACGCGCACGTCGCGTTCCAGCAGGTCGACGAGGTGGCTTTCGCGCTGCCGTTCACTTTCGACCACGAGGACTACGTCCAGATCCTCACGGACATCGCGACCCGGCTCGGTCCCGCACTGGGCTGGAAGCCGGCCGCCGGCTGATCGGCGGCAGCCTTCACCAGAGCCCGGGTTCGGTGCCGGTGACCGGCTCCGACGGCCTGCCGTCCACGCCTGCTGGGACGTCGCCGGTCAGCATCACCCGGTGCATGACGCGGGGGTGGCCGAGGTGGGCGTTGTCACTGGGGGCGAGGTGGATGGTGGCCCGGTTGTCCCAGAAGGCGACGCTGCCGGGCTCCCAGCGGAACCGGACCGTGTACTCGGGCCTGGTCGCCTGTTCGAGCAGCATCTCCAGGAGCAGGCGGCTCTCCGCGCGGGAGACGTCCGTGATCTGCTCCAGGTAGTAGCCGTTGACGAACAGCACCCGCTCCCCCGTCTCCGGGTGGACCCGCACCAAGGGGTGCACCGAGGCGACCTGGTGGTCGAGCAGGTGGCGGAGGTAGGCATCGTCGCCGGGGCGTGACTGGTAGCCGACGCCGAGCCGGTGCTCGGCCCTGAGTCCGTCCACGAACTCCCGTACGGGCGTGGAGAGTCCGGCGTACGCGGCGGCCAGGTTGGACCAGGTGGTGTCGCCTCCGTACGGCGGTACGGTCTCGGCGCGCAGGATGGTCGCGGCGGGCGGGTCGATACGGGCGCCGTGGTCGCAGTGCCAGCCGCGCAGGAGTGAGTGGCGGCGGCGCTCCAGCCATTCGGCGTGCTCCATGCCGTAGCGGCCGCCCAGTTCCAGGCGGTCGGCGGTCGTCTCGATCTCGGGGAAGTCGGGTGGGGAGGCGCTGCCGCGGCGGCCCAGGACGACCGGCTCGCCGAACCTTCGCGCGAACGCGATGTGGGTGGCGTGGTCGAGCCGCTGGCCGCGGAAGAAGACCACTTTCCAGCGCAGGACGGCCGCCCTGATCTCGGCGACCGCCTTGTCGTCGAGGGGCTCGGTCAGGTCTACGCCCGAGATCTCGGCGCCGATGTGTCCGGCGACGGGCCTCACCTCCACGGCGGTCGGCTGTACTTCGCCGTTCGTGGTCGGGTCCGTCCTCATACACGCTCCGATCGTGGGTCATGGGTCGACTGTCGGCTCCCTGATGAGCGTGCCAGCGTAAGCGCCGCACTGGAAACCCCGGTACCTCGTCTGCGGGTCCGTCGTGGCTGGTCGCGCCCACGCGGCGGAGCCGCAGATTTGATACAGTCCCGCGCCCCTAATGGGGCGCCCCAGCCGGGCGGGGTTCACAAGCACCGGTCGTACGACTGGGGTTTCCGGTTGCCCACTGTTGCAGCGCGCCGAGCGGGCCGTCCTCGCCGTGGACGGCGCCGCCCGGGTGCACGTCAACCGGTGGGGCGACGGCGGCGCCCACCTGCTGACCCGGCTGCGCGGGACGGCGTACGTGCCGTAGGGCGGGTTACGCGCCCACCCCCGCCATCCGCCACCCTTCCGTCCGGTCGTGCTGGGAGACCGCCTCGGCCGTGGCCAGGACCAGCGGGGTCAGCCGGGACGGCTGGAGCATGCCCAGTGGGGCCACGATGCCGACCGCCGCCACCACCGTGCCGCGTGCGTTGCGCACCGGTGCCGCGATCGCCCCACGGCCCTCGCGCAGGGTGCCGCAGACCACGGCGTACCCCTCGCGTCGGGTCTTGTTGAGGCAGTTCCGCAGAGTGGTGCCGTTGGTGATCGTGGCGGCGGTGTACGCGCGCAGCGGGCCGGCGCAGATCTCGTCCTGCAGAGCGGTGCCCGCGTTCGCCAGCAGGACCAGGCCCGCCGCGGTGACGTGCAACGGGAGCCGGAGGCCGGGGTCGCCCCAATGTGCCGTGAGGGCGGGGTCGTTGGAGAGGAAGGACAGGCAGACGGTCTCCGTTCCGTCACGCAGGGCGAGGACCGCCGCGCCGCCGCACTGTGCGTGGAGGTCCACGAGGTGCGGTTGTGCGACCTCGGCGAGGTTCGAGTAGCGGGGGGCGAGCGTCGCCGTCTCCCACAGCCGCAGGCCGATGCTGTATCCGCCTTCCTGCCCGCGTTCGAGTGCGCCCCAGCCGTGGAGCTTGTTCACGATGCGATGGACCGTGGCGACCGGAAGACCGGAGCGCCTGCTGATGTCGCTCAGCGTCAGGATGCGGTTGTCACGGTCGAAGACGCCGAGGATGCTGAGCGTCCGGTCGACAACCGAGCGCTCGGGGGCGCCGGGGTGGGTGGTCATCCCGTCTACTTCCCTTCACCTGCACATCATGTGGGGACTGTTGCCTGTGCATGAGCCGGACGTGATCCGGCAACGGGCGGCCACGCCTATCATTGATAGTTAAAGAAGCCTGAAGAAAGGTCGATTCCGGAACGCTCATGGTCGATTTCGCTTCGTTACCGATTCCGGTAGTCCCCTACACCCCCGCCTGCAGACCCGGTGTCGGCATGGCCATGACCACGCTCGGCGACGTGCGCAAGAAGGTCTGCGCGGACTTCACCACCGCGCCCCACCGACTCGACTACCACCAGATCATGCTGGTCGAAGAAGGCGGCGGAGTCTTCACGATCGACTCCACGCCCTACCCGTCCCGGGCGGGCTCCCTGCTGTGGATCCGACCCAACCAGGTGATCCAGTTCGCGATGCCGTCGGACATGGAAGCCCGCCTCGTCATGTTCACCGAGACGTTCCCCTTGCGGCTGCGAGCGCACATGGGGATGCTCGACGACGTCCTGCGCCCCTCCCACTGGCAGCTCTCCGACGCCGAACTGGACACGTTCCGGCGGGTACTGGACCTGCTGCAGGAGGAGTTCGAGCGGCCCGACGAGGGCATGGGCGAGGACCTCCTCAAGCATCTGCTGGCGGTCGCCCTGCTCCACATCGACCAGATGTGCCGCAGCCACCACAGCGACGCGGTGCACAACGGCAGCCCGGCCGGCGAGAACGGCGAACTCTTCCTGCGGTTCCGCCGCGAGCTGGAGGACTCCTACCGCAAGACCCGGCTGGTCGAGGACTACGCCGCCGCGCTCAACTGCACGCCCCGCACCCTGTCCCGGGCCTGCCGCAGTGTCGCCGGCACCACCACCAAGGACCTGATCGACGCCCGCGTCGCCCTGGAGGCGAAGCGCCTGCTGGTCCACACGGACCTGTCCGTCGGCAGCATCGCCCGCCAGCTCGGATTCACCGAAGTCACGAACTTCGGCAAGTTCTTCATACGACGCGTGAATATGACTCCGGGCGCCTTCCGGCGCGGTGCCGGACCGCGGAATGAGGGCTGACACGCAAGTTACCGGCCGGGACTTCACTCGCCGGTAACCGATTCGACCTCGCGTTCTACGCCCGTAAACCACGATTTCTTTCCACTCTCCGGAAGAGCGGTTGTCCGGGATTCGACAAGCTGGCAAGACTGTGACCTGCGTGCTTCGGGCGGCCACTCCCGAACGCAGCTCCTTTCATGTGGAAGCACATGTCTGGACCAGACAGACCGGATTCCTTCTGCACCTGTCTACTGACGGGTTGTTCTCTGCCGCACTCCGCGTGAAGTCAGTCACAAAAGCGCTGCCGTCCATATCGACCATTTCCGAGAACACGCCCGACGGAAGGACGACACACCATGGCCGTAGTGACCGCTCGTGAGGCCCAGGACTGGCTGATCGAGAAGATCGCCCACCGAATGGGCGTGGCGACGGGCGAGGTCTCGCCCGAGGTGTACTTCGACGAACTCGACCTCGACTCGACCGAGGCGCTCATCCTGGCCGGCGAGATGGAGAACTGGCTCGGCTTCGAACTGAGCACGACGACCCTCTGGTACCACCCGACCGTGAAGGACCTGGCGGCCTACATAGCCGAGGAATGCGGCCGTCGTGCGGCCACCGCGTAAGGGTCCGCCGCCGGTCGCCCGCACCTTCCGGACCGCCGTGTCCGGCGCTCCCACGGTGTACGTCGTCCATCCGGGCGCCCTCGCCGTCGAGGTGTACGAGGGGCTCGCGGGCGCGCTCCCGGACGGCACCGGGCTCACCGTGCTCGACCTGGGCGCGGTCCCCGAGTACGCGGACGCGGCGCTCACCGGGGGCCGGGCCGCGACCACCGTGGAGGACCTGGCGTCCCTGCTGCTGGCCGCACTGGAGCGGTCACGGCAGGAGAACGGCCGTACGGCAGAGGGGAGTTGGAGTCTGGCGGGCTGGTCCTTCGGCGGTGTGCTCGCACTGGCGATGACCCGGCTGATGACCGCCGCACGGCTGCCCGCGCGCCTGGTGCTGCTGGACAGCATCGCCCCGGTCGAGGAGTACAAGCAGCCCGACGACGCGCTGCTGCCGGAGCTGCTGCTCAGCTGGTTCGCCATGTATCTGGGCGCCAAGCGGGGCAGGCCGGTCGCGCCCGGCCTGGACCGGCTGGCCGGGTGCGGCACGGACGACGGGCTGACCGCCGTCCTCGACGCCGCGACCGCCTCCGGGGCGCTGCTGCCCGACACCCCGCTGCCGGGTCTGCGCAAGCTCTACGACACGTACGTCGACGGCCTGTTGCGCAACAACCGGCTGACGGCACCGCACCACCCCGGATCCGCCCCGCTGCCCCTGACGCTGGTGCAGGCCGAGCGCAGCCTGGTCCCGGCCGACCCCACACTCGGCTGGCGCCCGCTCGCGCCGCACGGCCTCACCACGTACCGCTGTCCCGGCGACCACTACACGATGCTCGCCCGCACGGACTCCCTCGGCGTGATCGCACCGCTGCTCCGGGCGTCCTGACCGGGCCCGTCCCTCCCGCTTCCCCCTCTTCTCTCGTGCGTCATGCGCCGTTCCTCCGAACCGCTGCGGGGCGAACCTCCCCCGCCGTCCGACCAAGAGAGCCTCCCGTGAACGCTTCGCATCCTTCCGAACTCGACCGCCGGCTGGCCCGGGACCCCATCGCGATCGTCGGGCTGTCCGCGCTGTACCCCAAGTCGCGTGATCTGCGCGCCTTCTGGGACAACGTGGTCTCCGCCGCCGACTGCATCGAGGACGTGCCCGAGAGCCACTGGAGCCTGGCCGAGCACTACGACTCCGACCCCTCCGCGCCGGACAAGACGTACTCGAGCCGGGGCGGCTTCATCCCCTCCGTCCCGTTCAACCCGCTGGAGTTCGGCCTGCCGCCCAACACCCTCGAAGTCACCGACGTCCTGCAGCTGTTGAGCCTGGTCGTGGCCCGCGATCTGCTCCGGGACGCGGGCTCCGGCGAGCGGTGGTACGACGCCTCGCGGACCGGGGTGGTGCTCGGGGTGACCGGCGCCAACCAGCTCACCCAGCCGCTGTCGGCCCGGCTCCAGACGCCCGTCCTCAAGGAGGTCGTGCGCAGTTGCGGGCTCTCGGACCGGGACGCCGACGAGATCGCGGAGAAGTTCAAGCTGGCGTTCGCGCCCTGGGAGGAGAACTCCTTCCCCGGGATGCTGGGCAACGTCGTGGCCGGGCGGATCGCCAACCGCCTCGACCTGGGCGGCACCAACATGACGATCGACGCGGCCTGCGCCAGTTCGCTGGGCGCGGTGAAGGCCGCGGTCAGTGAACTGCTGGAGCGGCGCTCGGACATGATGCTGGTGGGCGGCTGCGACGCCGAGAACACCATCTTCATGTACCTGTGCTTCAGCAAGACTCCCGCGTTCTCCAAGGCCGGCCGCATCCGCCCGTTCGACGAGAGCGCGGACGGCACCCTCATCGGCGAGGGCATCGGGATGCTGGCGCTGCGCCGGCTCTCGGACGCGGAGCGGGACGGCAACCGGATCTACGCGGTGATCCGGGGCATCGGTTCGTCGAGCGACGGCCGCTTCAAGTCCATCTACGCCCCGCGCAAGGAGGGCCAGATGGCCGCCCTGCGCCGCGCGTACGAGGACGCGGACTGCTCCCCGGCCTCGGTCGAGCTGTTCGAGGCGCACGGCACGGGTACGGCGGTCGGCGAGGCGACCGAGCTGTCGGCGCTGTCGGCGGTGGTGTCGGAGCACACGGAGGAGCGGCAGTTCGCGGCGGTCGGCAGTGTGAAGTCGCAGATCGGCCACACCAAGGCGGCGGCCGGCGCGGCCGGCATGATCAAGCTGGCGCTGGCCCTGCACCACAAACTGCTGCCGCCCACCATCAACGTGGACACCCCCAACCCGGCGCTCGACTGGCCCGAGAGCCCCTTCTACGTCGGCACCCGGACCCGCCCGTGGATCCGCGACCCGCGCAGGGCGCAACGCCGGGCGGGAGTCTCCTCGTTCGGGTTCGGCGGCACCAACTTCCATCTGGTGCTGGAGGAGCACGGCGACGGGGACGACCTGCGGGTGATGTTCCCTGTGAGCCAGGTATACGTATGGCATGAACCTGACATGAATGGTCTGGTACGGGCGCTGGAAGGGGCCGCGCAGCCAAAGCCGACCCCGCCCCCGGCGAACCATCCACGGCTCGCCCTGGTGGCCCGCACCGAAGAGGAACTCGCCGAGCTGCGCGCCCTCGCGGTGACCGAACTGCGGGGCAGGGGCGAGGCCGACTCCTGGACACATCCCAGGGGCATCTTCTTCCGCCGGTCCGCCGCTCCCACCGGGAAGGTGGCCGCGCTGTTCGCGGGTCAGGGCAGCCAGTACGTCGCCCCCGGCCGGACCGCGGTCCTGGCGCTGCCCCCGCTGCGGGCGGCCTTCGACCGGGCCAACGCGGCCTTCGGGGACCACGAACTCCCCTTGTCCCGGGTCGCGTTCCCGCCGCCCGCCTTCGACGAGGCGACGCGTACGGCCCAGGAGAGCGCGCTGCGGCGCACGGAGTACGCCCAGCCCGCCATCGGTGCGCTGGCCGCCGGTCACTTCCGCTATCTGGCCGAACTGGGCTTCGACGCCGACGGGTTCCTCGGTCACAGCTTCGGTGAGCTGGCGGCGCTGTGGGCGGCCGGCTCGATCGACGACGACACGTACTTCACCCTGGCCCGAGCGCGGGGCGCCGCGATGGCACCGCCCGCCGAGCCCGGCTTCGACCCCGGGGCGATGGCCGCGGTGACCGCCTCCGCCGGACAGGTGGAGCAACTCCTCGCCACACACCCCGAGTTGACGGTCTGCAACCGCAACGCGCCGGACCAGGTGGTGGTCGGCGGTGCGACCGACGCCGTGGACCGGCTGGTGGAGGCGGCGGGCGCGGCCGGCGTACGGGCGGTTCGGCTGCCGGTGTCGGCGGCCTTCCACACGCCGTTCGTCGCCCACGCGGTCGACGCCTTCGGCCGCTCTGTCGCCGACGCACACATCCTCGAACCGCGCCGCCCGGTCTTCGCCAACTCCCCCGGCGCCGCCTACGCTTCGGACCTCGACGCCAACCGACGCACACTGGTGGACCAGTTGGTCAAACCGGTGCAGTTCGCCGACCGGGTCGAGGAGATGTACGCGGCGGGCTTCCGTACGTTCGTCGAGTTCGGCCCCAAGGGTGTGCTGACCCAGCTGGTGCACCGCATCCTCGGCGAGCGCGAGCACTTCGCGGTCCAGCTCGACCCGGGCAACGGCGGTGACGCCGACACGGCGTTGAAGCGGGCCGTCGCCCAACTCGCCGTACTCGGACTGCCGTTGGCCACGACCGACCGCTATGTGTCCGAGCCGGACGCCGTCGAGCCGGTGAGGGGCATGACGGTGCCGCTCAACGGCATCAACCATGTGCCGCAGGCCCGCAAGGACGCGTACCGGGACGCGCTGGAGAACGGCTACCGGGTGCCGGGCGTGGACCTGGACGGCGGTGGGGCCGGGGTCGTGCATACCGGCCGGGAGGCCGTGCCGGTACCGAGTGCCGTGGTCGCGCATGCTCCCGCGCCAACGCCGCTTTCCTCACCCGTGCCCTCGCCGGGAGCCGTCTCGACCGCGGTTGCCGTACGGCCCGTCGCCCGACCGTCGGCGCCCGCCGCGCCGCCCGTTCCCACCGCCCACATCCTGGAGAGCGAGCCCGTGGAAGAACACGACCGCACAACCGCCCCGGGCACCGATCGGCTCTCCGGACTGATCGCCGACCATCTGGCCCTGCACGACGACTATCTCCAGGGCCAACTGAACAGCGCCCAGCGCCTGATGGGCATCCTGGAACGGGCCGACGAGCAGGGCAGAGTCGATGCGGTGATCCCCGGAGTAGCCACCGTGAAGGAACACGGGCTGGCCATCGGGCGCACGCATCTGCGGGCCAACGAGATCCTGCGGGACCTGGCGGCGATGGAGATCGGCACGCTGACGCCGACCGGTCCGGCGGTACCGACCGCCCCCGTGGCTCCCGCGATGGCTCCGACTGAGGTCGCGGCGCCTGTCGCTCCGTCTACGGCTCCTGTGGCGGGTGTGGTCGCGGCTCCGGTCGCCCCTGACCTGGTCTCCCTCCCCGCGCCTGCGCCTGCTGCGCCCCCGGTTGCTTCCGAGCCTCCCTCGTCCGACGTCACCGCGGACGACGTGCAGGCGGCGCTTCTCGACGTGGTGTCACAGAAGACCGGCTACCCGGCCGAGATGCTCGACCTCGGCATGGACGTGGAGGCTGACTTGGGCATCGACTCCATCAAACGCGTCGAAATCATGGGCGTCCTCCAGGAACGCTTCCCGAGCCCCACCCCCGTCGGACCCGAACAGCTCGCAGAACTCCGGACGTTGAACGAGATCGTGGGCTTCGTGCTCAGTCTCGGTGGTTCGAGCAGCCCCGCTCCTCAGGTCCAGGACGGGGTCCAGGTTGCCGAGGCGATCGGCGCGCAGGACGTGGCGGACGTGCTGCTCGGGGTCGTGTCGGACAAGACGGGGTACCCGGCGGAGACGCTGGACCTGGACATGGACGTCGAGGCCGACCTGGGCATCGACTCCATCAAACGCGTCGAAATCATGGGCGTCCTCCAAGAGCGCTTCCCGAGCCCCACCCCCGTCGGACCCGAACAACTCGCGGAACTGCGCACGTTGAACGAGATCGTCGGCTTCATGCTCAGTCTGAACGGTGGTTCCAGCGCCTCGGCCTCAACTCCCGCCGCGCCCAAGGCTCCTGCAGTCGACGGTGACGCCGTACGCGGTGCCCTTCTCGATGTCGTGGCCGCCAAGACGGGCTACCCGGCCGAGATGCTGGACCTCGGCATGGATGTCGAGGCGGACCTGGGCATCGACTCCATCAAACGCGTCGAAATCATGGGCGTCCTCCAGGAGCAGTTCCCGAGCCCGACCCCGGTCGGACCCGAACAGCTCGCGGAACTGCGGACGTTGGGCGACATCGTGGGCTTCGTCGCCGGACTGTCCGGCGCGCCGGCCGGTACGGGCGGTTCCCCGTCCCCTGTCGTGGAGTCGCCGGTTTCGCAGTCGATCCCACAGCCTGTTTCCGAGGTTGCGCCCGTCACCGCGCCGGGCGCGCTCGGCCGTGGGCAGGCGTCGCTCGCCGAGTTGCCGACGCCGGACCGGCTCGTCGACGCCTATCCGCTGGGTGCCGCCGCCGTGGTCGTCGACGACGGCAGTGCGGTCGCCGAGGCCTCGGCCGCGCGGCTCGTCTCGACGGGCTGGCGGGTACGCGTGCTGCGGCTGCCCGGTGTCGCCCAGCGGATCACGGGGGCGACAGATCTGCCCCTCACCGGCTGGGGCGCGAGTGAACTCGCCGGCCGGTTCGAGGAGTTGGGCGACGAGCGGGTGCATCTCGTGCTCGGGTTCGCGGCGGTCGACGAGCTGCCCTGGGCCGAGGGCGTACGCAGGCTGGCGCACTCCCTCCTCATCGCCAAGCACGCGGTGGGCCCGCTGACCAAGGCCGCCGCGAGCGGTCACCGGGCCTCGTTCGCCACCGTCACCCGGCTCGACGGAACCTTCGGGCTGGGCGGGGTGGACGAGGACGCGGTGCCTGCCGGCGGTGTCGGCGGTCTGGTCAAGACGCTGGCCGTGGAGGCGCCCGAGTTGTTCTGCCGGGCCGTCGATCTCACCCCCGCCCTGGGCTCGGCGGAGGCGGCGGAGCTGGTCCTGGAGGAGGTGTACGACGCGGGCGCCGGCCCGGTCCAGGTCGGCCGCGACGGGACGCGCCGGGTCGCCCTCACCCTCGACCTCATCCCCGGCGCGGGGGTACGCCCAACCGCTTCGACCCCCGCCCTCGGCCCCGACGACCTGCTCGTCGTGACCGGCGGCGGGCGCGGGATCACCGCCCGCTGCACGGTGGCCCTGGCCGCCGCGCACCGGCCCGGCCTGCTGCTGCTCGGCCGGACGGCGCTCGGCGAGGAACCCGAGTGGGCGCGCGGGCTGGCCGATGCCGCCGCGCTCAAGGCGGCAGCCGTGGACCAATTGAAGCGGGCGGGCGAGAAGCCGACGCCCAAGCGGGTCGAGCAGCTGTACCAGGCCGTGGTCGGTGAGCGCGAGGTCCGCTCGACGCTCGCGGAGATCCGGGCGGCGGGCAGCGAGGTCGAGTACGTGGCCGTGGACATCGGCGACGCCGCCGCGACCGCCGCCGCGCTGGCCCCGTACAAGGAGCGGATCACGGGTCTCGTCCACGGGGCCGGTGTGCTCGCCGACCAGCTGATCGCCGCGAAGAAGGCGGCGGAGATCGACCGGGTCTTCTCGGTCAAGCTGGGCGGGCTGCGCTCGGTGGTGGCCGCGCTGCCCGCCGAGCGCCTGCGGCACGTGGTGCTGTTCTCCTCGGTCGCCGGGTTCTTCGGCAACCGGGGGCAGTCGGACTACGCGATGGCCAACGAGGTGCTCAACGCCTGGGCCGCCGCCTTCCGGCGCAGCCACCCGGAGGCCCATGTGACCGCCCTCAACTGGGGTGCCTGGGACAGCGGCATGGTGTCGCCGCAGATCAAGGCGGTGTTCCAGGAGCGGGGCATCGCACTGATCCCGGTGGGGACCGGGACGCTGATGTTCACCGAGCAGTTCGCCCCGGAGCGGGCCGGTGACGTGGTCACGGTTCTCGGACCGACCACGCCTCTGTCGGCGCGCGAGCGCACCGCGCCCACCTCGACGGCCGTACTGGAACGGGATCTCACGGACCTGGTCACCGATCCGCTCGTCGCGGACCATGTGATCGGTGACGTGCCGGTGCTGCCGGCCGCCGCTGCCCTCGGCTGGGCGGCCGGTGCGGTGGAGCGGTTGACCGGTGGCACGGTCGCGCAGGTGCGGGACTTCGCGGTCCACAAGGGCGTGGTCTTCGACGGCGGCGGCAGCGGTGGGGGCGCTGGCGTCGGCGGGCCCTTCCAGCTCTCGGTCGATCCGACGCCCGACGGTGCCGAGGCCGACGTCACGATCCGTTCGACCAACGCCGACGGCACCGTACGGCCGCACTACGCGGCCCGGGTGATCCTGGGCGACGCCGGTGTCGAGGTGCCGGGGCGGGTGGCCGGGCTGCCCGCGCTGGGCGGTGGCAGTGACGCGCAGGTGTTCTACGCCGACGGCACGCTCTTCCACGGGGCGTCGCTGCGCGGGCTGCGGCGGGTGCTGGCGTCGGGCGCGGACCGGTTGGTCCTGGAGTGTGCGCTGGCCGAGCACCGGCCGGCGGGCGGCGCGTTCGGGACGGGCCGGTACGCGCCCGGTACCGCCGATCTGCTGCTCCAGGCCGCGTTGGTGTGGATGCGGCTGCACCGGGACACGGCGAGTCTGCCGATGGGGGTGGCGCGGGTCGATCTGTACGAGGCACTGCCGGACGGAGAGCCGTTCGTCGTGGTGGTGGAGCCGGAGCCGGCCTCTGTGAACGGGAACGGGAGCGGGAATCGTACGTCCGCTGCGCTCACAGTGACGGCATGCGCTCCCGACGGCCGGGTGTTGACTCGGTTCACAGGAGTTTCCCTTGTGTCCACCCCGCAGCTGGCCGCCAAGTTCGCGAGCCGCTGAGCCGACGACCGGACCGGTGGTCACCCCGGCGGAGGGCCTGTGCGGCCTTCCGCCGGGCCCCCGGATCTCTGGAGGGAACAGCCTCAATGAGCAGCAGCAAGTTCGCGATCGTCGGAATCTCCTGCCTCTTCCCCGGGGCGGACACTCCCGGCGCGTTCTGGGACAACCTCCGCGCGGGTGTCGACAGCCGTACGGAGGGCGGCCCGGAGGTCTTCGGCGCCACCGCCGACGGCAACGGTATGAAGGGAGCCCCGGACACGGGGGATCCCGATCACGCAATCACCTGTGTCCGGGGCGGTTTCGTCACCGGCTTCGAGTTCGACCCCACCGGTTTCCTGCTCCGCCCCGAGGATCTCGCCGGGCTCGACCGGGTCTTCCACTGGTCGCTGCACGTGGCCCGCGAGGCGCTGCGGGACAGCGGTCACGACGACCGCCCGGAGCTGATGGCCCGCACAGGTCTGGTGGTCGGCGACTACTCCTTCCCCACCCCGGCCTCGGCCCGCATCAGCCTGCCCCTCGTCCACGAAGCCGTCCTGGAGGGCCTGCGCCGATCCGGCCACCCGGCACCGGCCCCGGGCCCGCTGCTCGATCCGGCCACCGTGTCCCCGGCCGACGCCCGGGTGAGCGGCGCCCCGGCCCGACTGGCAGCAACTGCCCTGGGCCTCGGCGGCCCTCGCTACGCCCTGGACGCCGCCTGCTCCTCGGCCCTGTACGCGCTGAAGCTGGCCTGCGACCATCTCGCCGCCGGCCAGGCGGACCTGGTGTTGGCGGGCGGAGTCTGCGCACCCGACCCCACCCTCATCCACCTCTCCTTCTCCGACCTGCACGCCTATCCCCAGAACGGTGTCAGCCAGCCCTTCGACGCCCGCTCCACCGGCATCCTCACCGGCCAGGGCGCCGGCATGGTCGCCGTACGCAGGCTCGCGGACGCCATCGCGGACGGCGACCGGATCTACGCGGTGATCGACGGCATCGGCCTGTCGAACGACGGCGCCGGCCGCCACCTCCTCGTACCGAATCCGACGGGACAGCTCGGCTCGTACGAACTCGCCTACGCCCAGGCCGGTTTCGGGCCCGAGCAGGTGGACTACCTGGAGTGCCACGCCACCGGGACGCCCGTCGGGGACGGCACGGAAGCGGAATCGGTCGCCGCCTGGTTCGGGACCCGAGGCACGATCCCACCGCTCGGCTCGGTGAAGGGCAACCTCGGTCATCTGCTGACCGTGGCGGGGCTGAGCAGTCTCCTCAAGGTGATCCTGGCGATGGGGCACGGGCATCTCCCGCCGACGATCGGCATCGACCGGCCGCTCACCACCCCGGGCACGGGCGAGGTGCCCGTCGTACGGGCGGGCCGCGACTGGCCCGACAGGGGGCCGGGGCCGCGCCGGGCGGCGGTCTCCGCGTTCGGGTTCGGCGGCACGAACGCCCATGTAGTCCTCTCCCAGCGGCCGGACACCGCAGATGCCGGGGTCGCGGAACCCGTCGTACCCCCCGCCCTCGAAGTCATCGGCCTCGGCGCGCACTTCGGCACCCTCACGGACGTGACCGCCTTCGAACGCGCCCTGCACGACGGCACCGACGCCTTCCGCCCGCTGCCCGAACACCGCTGGCGCGGCCTGGAGGACACGACCGGCGGCACGCTGGAGCGGGCGGGCCTGAACCGGGCGGCGCTGCCCGAAGGCGGCTTCGTGGACCGGATCGACGTCGATCCGGCCGACCACCGCATCCCCCCGTCCGACCTGCGCAACTACAACCTCCAGCACGCCCTGATGTCGAAGGTCGCCGACGAGGCACTGCGAGACGCGGGGTACGACCGGACGGTACCGGCGGGCCGCAGGGCGCCCGAGCCGCGCCGGATCGCGGTGGTCGTGGCCATGGAGATCGAGCCAAGTGCCCATCTCCACCTGGCCCGTTACGGGCTCGGCGACTTCCTCCGCAACGCCTATGCCGACGCCGGACTGAAGTTGACGGAGACTCAACTGACCGCGCTCGCCGCGGTGTCGCGAGAAGGCGTCCACGAGCCGATCGTCGCCAACGAGGTCCTGAGCTACATCGGCAACATCATGGCCAGCCGGATCTCCTCCCTCTGGAATCTCACCGGCCCGTCGTTCACCGTCTCGTCGGACGGCGCGGGCACCGCCGAGGCACTCCAGATCGCCCAACTCCTGCTGCTGGACGAGACTGTTGAGGCAGTGCTGGTGGGCGCGGTGGATCTCGCAGCCTCACCGGAGAACCTGCTGCTGCGCGGCGAGAAGCCGGTGTCCGGGGCGGGGTTGAGCTTCGGGGACGGGCAGCGGGGCCGGCGGATCGGCGAGGGCGCGGGGGCCGTCGTGCTCAGGCGTCCTGAGGTGGATGCGGGTGCGGGGCGCTGGGCGGATGCGGATACGGGTCCAGGTCTGGACCCGGGTGTGGGTCTAGGTCCAGGCCCGGGCGCGGGTCCGAGTGCGGGCCCAGGAACGGGTCGGGGCGCGGATGCGGATTCAGGCCCAGGTGCCGGGCCGGGTCCGGGTCCTGGTGCGGCTGGGAGTCGGGGTGCCGGTCCCAGCCCACGTCCGCAGCGCGCATACGCACGGATCGAGTCCATTGCCGTACGGCATGCCGCGCCCGTCGGCGGGGTCCTGACGGAGGCCGACGCGGGTGCGCTCGCCGAGGCTGCCGGGCAGGCGCTGGCCGGCGCTGGGATCGGCCCGGCCGATGTCGGGTATGTCGAGGCCCATGCGGGTGGCACCGCCGGGCAGGACTTCGCCGAACTGGCGGCGCTGGCCCAGGTGTATCCGGCGGGCTCCGGCACGGTCGCGCTGGGCAGCGCCAAGGCGCAGCTCGGTGACACGCAGACCGCCGCCGCGATGGCGGGCCTGCTGCGTGCCGTGCTCTGCCTGCACCACGCGTATGTTCCCGGCGCGCCCGGCTGGCGCAGGCCCGCGCCGGAACTCGCCGACGACTTCGCCGCCTCGGCGTTCCATGTGCCGGACGCGTCCCGGCCCTGGCTACGCACCGCGCAGGGGGTACGGCGGTACGCGGCCGTCAGTGCCATCGGCTCGGACGGCGCGCATGCGCATGTCGTCCTGTCCGCCGACCGCACCCGGGGCGAGGTCGCCCGCAGCGACTGGCGCAGGGCCGGCGGACCGGTGCTGCTGCCGCTCGGCGCAGCCGACCTCGACGGGCTGCTCGCCGAGGTGGACCGGCATCTGGGGCTGTTGGCCGAGGGCGCCGATCCGTACCGACTGGGCCGGGCCGCCGCCGAGCGCCTCCCGGGCAGCGCGCTGCGTGTCGTCCTGGTCGGCCGGGACGCCGAACAGCTGTGTGCGCAGCTGGAGTTGGCGGTTCGTGACCTACCGGGCGCGGCCGCGAAGGGCGAGGAGTGGACGACCCCAGCGGGGAGTTGCTTCGCGCCGCGGCCGATCGGGCCGGAGGGGAAAGTGGCCCTGGTCTATCCGGGCGCGTTCAACTCGTACCCGGGTCTGGGCCGGGACTTCTTCCGCGCCTTCCCGTCCCTGCTCGACGCCTTCGAGGCCGAAGCCACCGACCCGGACCGGCTCTTCCGCGCGGCCCAGCTCTATCCGCGTACCCAAGTCACCCCTGACCGACGGGACTTGATGGCGCTGGAGGGCAGACTCGGCGAGGACATCCCGTTCATGCTCGCCACCGGGACCACCTTCGCGATCCTCTACACCGACCTGGTGCGCGAGCTGCTCGGCGTGCGGGCGCACGGTGCGTTCGGGTACAGCCTGGGCGAGAGCAGCATGCTGTTCGCCACCGGGGGCTGGCAGCGCTCTGCGCGCCGGGACGATCGGATCAGCGCCACTCCCCTGTTCCGCGACCGGCTCTCCGGGCCCCGCCGTACCGTGCGCGAGCTGTGGCGGCTGCCGGAGGACACGCCCGACGAGGCGGTGTGGGGCAGCTTCGTCCTGCTGGATTCCGCGGACCGGATCACGGCCGCGCTCTCCCGCCCCGACACGCCCTACGACAAGGTCTTCCTGACCCATGTGAACACGCCTCGCGAGGCCGTGATCGCGGGTGAACCCGCCCAATGCCGGGCCCTGGTCGAGGAGTTGGGTTGTCCGTCGGCACGCTCCCCGGTCGGCTCGGTGATGCACTGCCCGGTCGTGGACGGGGAGTTGGCCGGCCTGGCCGAACTCAACGACCATCCGACGGGCTCCCCGGACGGCCTCGATCTGCTCAGCGCGTACGACTACGACTCGGTGACCGCGGCCGAGTTGGAGCGGTCGGAGGTGGCCCGACGCATCGCCCAGACCTTGCGCGGCACGATCGACTTCCCACGTTTGGTGCGCACCGCCTACGACCGGGGCTTCCGGTACTTCGTCGAGGTAGGTCCGGGCGCCACCTGCACCCGCTGGGTGCACGACACCCTCGGCGACGCCGCACACGTGGCGATGCCGGTGGACCGGCGTGGTGTCCCGGCCGCCCGTTCCGTGGCCCAACTGGCCGCCCGCCTGACCGCGCACGGCCTGCCGGTCGACCTGGCCGCGCTGCTTGGCCCGGACCCGACGCCGAGCACCGCCCGACCGGCCCGGCTGCGGGTGCCGGTCGGCGGCGGCGCACCCATCCCGGCAGGCATCGCGGCACGGGCGGCGGCGGTCTCTCCGGTCGTCTCCGCTGCCGTCCGGCCCGAGCCCGCACACACCGGTGCGGTGTCCATGCACGCCTCAACAGACCTCACCACCCCGCCAGTTGACGTCAAGGACGCCCAACCCGCCCGTACGGCAGCCGTCTCGCTGGAGGTACCCGCCCCGATGCCCGCCGACCCGAGCCTCGACGACATCGAGGTCATCACCTTCGACGGCGAACCGATCGCCTTCCTGCCCTGGGCGGACCCAACCGCACCCGCTCCGGCGCCGGTCCACCCCTCCGTCGTACGCGAGCGACCGACACCGCCACCGACGCCCGCCCCGTCCGCCGAGTGGTCGTCGGGCAACCCCGCCGCCGATCTCGTACGGGAGATCCGGCAGCAGATGGTGGCCACGCACTCGGTCGTGATGGAGACACAGCGCGTCCTCCAGGAGAACACCCTGGCCCGCACGGAAGCACTGCTCGAAGGCGTCCTCGTACCCGCGCCCGCCACGGCACCCACCACCTCACTGCCGCCACAGGCACCCGCACTCCCCAGCGGCCCGCCCCCGCCCGCCGCCCTCGAAGCCGCACCCCAACCCACCACTCCCCCCAACGCCCCCGGAGTCATCTGGGACGAGAAGCAGCTCCTCGCCTTCGCCACCGGCCGGATCACGGACGTGTTCGGCCCCGAGTTCGCGGACATCGACGGCTACGCGAAGCGCGTAAGGCTGCCCGCGCCCCCGTACCACTTCGTCACCCGGGTCACCGACCTCCGGGCCGAGACGGGCGTCTACGAACCGTCCTTCATCCGCACCGAGTACGACGTGCCGGAGGACGCCTGGTACGCGGTGGACGGTGGGGTGCCACCGGCCGTGGCCATCGAAGCGGGGCAGTGCGACCTCCTCCTCATCAGCTATCTCGGAATCGACTTCCGCAACAAGGGCGAGCGGGTCTACCGGCTCCTCGACAGCACCCTCGTCTTCCACGGCGACCTGCCGCGAACCGGCCAGACCCTGCGCTACGACATCTCGATCAACCGTTTCGTCCGACAAGGCGACACCACCCTCTTCTTCTTCAGCTATCTCTGCTACGCCGACGGCGAGTTGATCCTCGAACTCAAGGACGCCAGTGCCGGGTTCTTCACCCAGGCCGAACTCGACACGCCGCTGGGTGTCGTCGTCACCGAGCGGGACCGGAAGCGACGCGCCGCACTGACCAGGGCCTCCTTCAAACCGCTGGCCGACACCGACAAGAACCAACTCACTCCCGCCGACCTGGAGTTGCTGGCCGCCGGGAAGCCCGGTGAGGTGTTCGGACCGCACCACGCCCAGGACGCCGGCCTCAACCCGGCGCTGCGGCTCCCAGACGCCCGGCTGCGCATGGTCGACGAGGTCCTGATCGACCGTACGGGCGGGCCGCGCGGCCTCGGTGCGATCACCGCGCGCAAGCAACTGGAGCCGGACGCCTGGTACTTCGAGTGCCACTTCCCCGACGACCCGGTGCTGGCCGGGTCGATGGTCGCGGAGGGCGCCGTCCAGACGCTCCAGGCGTATCTGCTCCATCAGGGCATGCACCTTGTCCTGCCCGACGCCCGTTTCCAGACGATCGTCGGGCTGGAGACGGAGGTGCAGGTGCGCGGCCAGATCACGCCCCAGCACCGGGAGATCCGGTACGAGATCGAGGTCATGGAGCTGACGCTGCTGCCGCGCCCCTCCGTGATCGCCGACGTCCTCGTGTACCTGGGCGACAAGGCGGTGATCCGGATGCGCAACTTCGGCATCCAGATCCGCGAGAAGGACGGTACGCCGTACCGGGCCGGCCCCGGCGGCATCCCGGAGTTCCTGGGCCGCCGCAACCGCAACGGCGAGCCCGCTCTGATCAACGAACTCCACCTCGCGCACGCCGCGAAGGGCGACCTCGGTACGGCGATGGGCCCCGAGTTCGACGTGTACAAGGAGAGCCGGGCTCCGTACATCCCCAACGGGGACTTCCAGTTCGTGGACCGCATCATGCAACTCACCGGCACACGAGGTGAGTTGAAGCCTGGCGCGGAGATGGTGACGGAGTACGACTCACCGGCGGACGCCTGGTACTACCGCGAGAACGCGCACCCCCACGTGCCCAACTGCGTCCTGATGGAGACCTCGCTCCAGGCGGCCATCCTCAACGGCTACTACCTGGGCGCCACCCTCAAGCAGCCGGAGACCGAGTACTCGATCCGCAACCTCGACGGCAGGGCGACCTACGTCAAGGACATCGACCTGCGTGGGAAGACGATCCGGCACCACTCCACGCTCCTGATGACAAGTGCCGTGTCCGGTGCGGTACTTCAGAACTTCCGGTACGAACTCTCCGCCGACGGCGAGGTCTTCTACACCGGCGAGTCACTCTTCGGCTACTTCAGCGAGGCCGCGCTCACCAACCAGGTCGGCCTGGACAACGGCACGTACGTCGCGCCCTGGATCGAGCAGGAGGAGCCGGACGCCTCCCGCGTCCGCCGTATCGAACTCCCCGACGACGCACCCGCGTTCACCGACCCGACCGGCGGGCGGCTGCACCTGCCCGGCGGCCACTTCCACCTCGTCGACCACGTGGACCTGGTCACGGACGGCGGCAGGCACGGCGCCGGATACCTCCATGGATACCGCCAAGTCCGGCCCGACGAGTGGTACTTCGACTGCCACTTCCACCGCGACCCGGTGATGCCCGGCTCGCTCGGCGTGGAGGCCATCCTCCAGGGCCTGCGCCTGTTCGTACTGGAACAGGGCCTCACCGAGGGGATCCCGAACCCCCGGTTCGGTCTCGCCGTGGACGTGCCGACGAGCTGGAAGTACCGGGGCCAGATCCTGCGCCACGACGGGGAGTTGAGGTTCGACGTGCACGTCAAGGAGGTCCGCCGGGACGGTGAGCGGCTCGTGGTGATCGCGGACGCCGACCTGTGGAAGCCGGGGCTGCGCATCTACGAACTCACCGACGTGGCCATCGAGGTCGGCCCCGACACCATCCGCGACCAGGCCGCCTGACCGGCTCAGAGGAGACGACCCCGACCATGCACACCCAGACCACTCCTCTGCGGTGGTACGGCGACAGCAGCCCCGGCACCGACCCGGCCGGCATCTA
Organism: Streptomyces sp. NPDC002156; assembly: GCF_053593675.1. Classification (NCBI taxonomy): domain Bacteria; kingdom Bacillati; phylum Actinomycetota; class Actinomycetes; order Kitasatosporales; family Streptomycetaceae; genus Streptomyces; species Streptomyces sp. NPDC002156. The sequence continues at coordinate 45,196 of NZ_JBSFDA010000041.1, forward strand.
CCAGTCCCTCGCCGACCTCGACCGGCCCGCCTTCGTCGTCCGCACACCGACCGGCATCGGCGCCGTCTCCGGCGGCGGTGCGACACCCGGAGACGGACTCCCCCTGCTGGCAGCCGCCGGCCCCCTGCCCCCGCGCGCCCTCGGCTCCCCCGCTTTCCTGGCCGCGCACGGCGTCCGGTTCGCCTATATGGCGGGCGCGATGGCGGGCGGTATCGCCTCGGCCGATCTGGTGATCGCCCTGGCCAGAGAGGGTTTCCTCGCCTCGTACGGGGCGGCCGGCCTACTGCCCGAGACCATCGAGAAGGCCCTCACCCGGTTCGCCGCCGAGATCCCGGGACTGCCCTACGCCGTCAATCTGATCCACAGCCCGAGCGAGGAACGTCTGGAGCGGGAAGCGGTTGAGCTGTTCCTGCGCCACGGGGTGCGCTGCGTGGAGGCATCGGCCTTCATGAACCTCAGCCCGCACGTGGTGCGTTACCGCCTGGCCGGCCTGCGCCGGGGCCCGTCCGGCGAGGTCGTCGCCGCTCACCGCCTGATCGCCAAGATCTCCCGCCCGGAGACGGCAGAACGCTTCATGCGCCCCGCGCCGGCAGCAGTGGTGAGTGCCCTCCAAGCCCAGGGCCTGATCACCGCAGACCAGGCCGACCTGGCCAAATACGTCCCGATGGCCGACGACATCACGGTCGAGGGCGACTCGGGCGGCCACACCGACCGCCGCCCCCTCACCGCCCTCCTCCCGACGATCCTCCGCCTGCGCGACGCGGTCCAGCACGATCACCGGTATCCCACCCCGATCCGGGTCGGCGCGGCCGGCGGCCTCGGCTGTCCCTCCTCGGTCGCGGCCGCGTTCACCATGGGCGCCGCCTACGTCGTCACCGGCTCGGTCAACCAGTCGTGCGTGGAGTCGGGCGCCTCGAAGCCGACGAAGGCACTGCTGGCGGACGCGGGTATCGCGGACTGCGAGATGGCGCCGGCCGCCGACATGTTCGAAATGGGCGTGGAACTCCAGGTGTTGAAGAAGGGCACGCTCTTCCCCATGCGTGCCAAGCGCCTGTACGAGCTGTACCAGACGTACGACGGCCTGGAGGCGCTGCCCGACAGCGAGCGCGCCCGGCTGGAAACACAGATCATCCGCCGCCCGCTGGACGACGTCTGGCAGGAGTGCGTCGGTTACTTCGGCCGTCGTGACCCCGAACAACTGGCCCGCGCCGCCGAGAACCCGAAGCGGCGGATGGCGCTGGTGTTCCGTTGGTACCTCGGGATGGCGTCCCGGTGGTCGACGGTGGGCGATCCGGACCGCGTGCTCGACTACCAGGTGTGGTGCGGCCCGGCGATGGGCGCGTTCAACGACTGGGTCACCGCCAGCTATCTCAAGGCCCCGGGCAATCGCCGGGTCGCGGACGTGGCCCACCACCTCATGCGCGGCGCCGCGTTCCACACCCGCCTGGCCCACCTCCGCGTCTCCGGCGTACGGATCCCCGCGTCGGCCGCCGACTACCGCCCCGTACCCCTGGAACCGCAGGCGGCGCTGGAAGGGACCCGATGAGTGCGTCGCCGACCGCCGAGGAGATCGAGCGCCTGCTGGGCGATCCGTACGACGCGGACAACCCGTACGGATTCGCGGCGGCCGTCCGTCGGGACGAACAGGACGCGTTCCCCGAGGAGTTGAGCGGCGCACTGCGCGAAGCCGGCTTCCACCTCAACTACCTGCCGAGGGAATGGGGCGGCCGGTTCGAGTCCTTCGAGCACAGCATGGTCCTGGTCCGCACCGCCGCCCGCCGGGACCTGAACATCATGCCGGCCACCATGTTCGGCATCACTGCGGCGACCTGCCTGGCACTGCACGGCTCGCCGGAGCAGCGGAAGCATGCGGCGGAGATCCTCGCGAGGGGCGGCGCGGTGGGCTTCGCCCTGTCGGAGGCGGAGCACGGCAGCGACCTGCTCGCCAACACGGCTCGCCTCGAACCGACATCTGACGGCTGGGAGTTGACGGGCGAGAAGTGGATGGTCGGCCTGGGCCGCCGCTGCGAGGCCCTGTACCTCGTGGCGCGGACGGGCGAGCGAGGACCGGGGGCGTTCTCGGCCGTGCTGCTCGACCTCTCCGAAGACGTGAAGCGCAGCCCGGCCGTTCCGGCCTCGGGGATGCGCGGAATCGACTTCGCCCACCTCCGCTTCGACCAATTTCCCGTCCCCGCCGAGGCGTTGGTGGGCCACGAGGGCCAGGCCCTGGAGTCGGTCATGAAGGCCCAGCAGGTGGTCCGGGTGATGAGCATGGCCGGCAGTCTCGGCTGCGCCGACACGGCCCTGCGCCTCGCCCTGGACTTCGCGACGGCCCGCCAGGTAGGCCGTACGAGGGTAGGCGAATCGCCGTATCCCCGACGGGAGTTGGCGGTCGCATCGGCAGCGCTCCTCGCAGCGGACGTCACGGCCCTTTCCGCCGCCCGGGGCATCCATGTGTTCCCGGAGGTGTTCAGCGTCTGGGGCTGCGCCGCCAAACACGTGGTCGCAGAGAACACCGACGACCTGATCCGCCGCTGCGCCACGATCCTGGCAACCCGCGCGGTACTCCGCACGGAGGGCCCGGGCGACGGCCTGTTCCAGAAACTCCAACGAGACGCGTCCATCGTGAGAGTCGTGGACACCAGCCCCTTGGCCAACCTCCGAGCATACGCAGCCCAACTACCAACGCTCGTCCAGGAGATCGACCTCAGGGGCGCGGGGAACTGCGCGACAAGCCACGACGCCGCAGCACCCGCCCACAAAGAGCACCACCCCATACGCAAGCTCTTCGACCTGACAGAACCCCTCCCCTCATACACCCCAGAACACCTGGACCTAACAGCCCGAGGCAACTCCCCTATAACCAAAGCCCTGTTCGACCTGGCACCCCACCTCACCACCCACTGCGACCGAACAACCGCAACCCTCATCACCCGCCTCACAACAACCCTCACCCAACTCACCGAAGACATAGAAAAAGCCGATCGCGACACAGGCCTGATAGACGCAGCCGAGCGCTTCGCATACCTCCACGCCGCCGCCTGCGCCCTCCTCCTCTGGTGGGCCAACCCCACTCACCCCCTCTTCGGCACACCCCCAGGCGACACCCGCTGGCTCACAGCCTCCCTCGCCTACCTCCTCGCGAGAGCGGACGGCACCGACCCCCGCCGAGAGGCCCCCGCCCTACTCCCCGCCCTGGACATCACCACGCAACTCCACACCCGCAACCAACTCTTCTGCGCGCACCCGAAACAACTGACACCAGCCACCGCCCGCTGACCGTTGGAGACACCCCGTGCCGAAGTCGGACCTCACGGAACTGGCCGGTCGGCTGGAACGCCACCTGGGCGATCCGCACGACCCCACCAGCCGTATGCCGTACACCCGCGTCCTCGAATACGACGAACGCGAGGACTACCCCTACGAGTTCGTGAACCTTCTCCAGCGCTGGGGCGCGCTGGACCACTCGCTCCCCCGCGCCCAGGGCGGCAAGGCGGGCGACGTGGAGATCGGTTTCAACGTGATGCGACTGATCGCCCGCCGGGACCCGACGACCGCGACCGCGTTCATCATCACCAGCCTCAGCTTCATGCCGGCCTGGGTGGCGGGCACCGACGCCCAGAAGCGGGCCATGGTGGACGCCATCCAGCGCGGCACCCGCTACGCCTGGGGCCTGTCCGAGCGCCGGCACGGCAGTGATCTGCTCGCCAACGAGATGACCGCCGAGAAGACGGACGGCGGCTATCTCCTCACCGGGGAGAAGTGGCTGATCGGCAACGGCCGGGTCGCCGACGGGCTGAGCATCCACGCCCGTACCGACCCTCGGGGCGGCCCCGGCGGCTACTCCGTCTTCGTCCTCGACAAACGGCAGGCTCCCGCCGGGACCGTGGACGAGCTGCCGCGCGAGCGCATGCACGGACTGCGCGGGCTCGACATGAGCGGTTTCCGCCTCGACCGGGTCTTCGTACCGGACTCCGCACTGATCGGCCGTGAAGGACAGGGCCTGGAGATCGCCCTCAAGACCTCCCAGACGGCCCGTGCCCTCATCAGTGGCATTGCTCTCTCCGCCGTGGACACGGGGCTGCGCGTCACACTCGACTTCACCGAGCAGCGGACGGTCTTCGGCCGTGCGGTCACTGATGTGCCGTACTCCCGACGCCAGTTGGTGGAGTGCTTCGCGGATCTGATGGTCGCCGACGCGGTCAGCCTGGGCGCGGTGCGAGCCCTCCAAGTCGTCCCGGAGCAGACCAGCGTGTGGTCGTCCGTCGTCAAGTACTTCGTGCCGACGCTCCTGGAGCGCACCTTCGCCCAGCTCAATGTCGTCCTCGGCGCGCGCTTCTATCTGCGCGACCATCCGCACTACGCGATCCACCAGAAGATGCTGCGTGATCTGCCGGTCGCCAACTTCGCCGACGGCAACACCGTCGTGAACCTCAAGAACATCGCGCTCCAGCTCGACGGACTCCTCACCACTGCCGCCACAGCCGACCGGGCACTGCGCGAAGAGGCCTGCGAACGCGCGGCGGTCCTCTTCGGCATCGACCGCGAGCTGCCGCTGTATCGGCCCTGGGACCAGGAGTTGTACAGCCGGGGCCGCGACGACGCCCTCCTCGCCGCGCCAACCGCCCTCGTACGGCTACGCCGACTGGCCGAGGAGGCCAAGCCCGACGAACGCGACTGGCTGACCCGGGCAGCGGACACAGCGGAGCAACTCCTCGCTGGGGCCGACTCGTTGAGGGAGCGGGTCAAGTCCCTCAAGGCGTCACTCGGTCGCGAGTACGGCCAGTCCGCCGAACTCTTCGACCTGGCCAAGGAGTACTGCCTCCTGCACGCTGCCGCCGCCTGCCTGCACACCCACGTCCACTCCGCCGCCGCGCTGGACGCCCCGCTGCCCAGCGGCGCACTGCTCCTCCTCCAACTGGAGCGCGTACGACGGCACTTGCGCCCACACGAGCCCGTGACCGACGCCGCCGTGGTCGACGACGTGATGCGGGTGCTCCGCCAACTGCACCGGGGGAACCGGCTGTTCTCGTACTGGCAGTTCCCGCTCGCCGAGCGCGGCGACCTGCCCGCCGCCGGGCTCTGACCGAAAGACCGAAGGACCGGAGGGCCGGATGCCGAACCCCGACCGCCATCTCTGGCTGCTGCCGGACACGGCCGCTGACGCGTTCATCGCACGCACCGGCGGTCCGGCCCTGCTCGACCCGGCCGAGCGCGAGCGATGCGAACGCGTCCTCGCACCGCCGGAGCAACAGCGCCGACTGGCCGCCCGACTGCTGGCGCGCCACGCGCTCAGCGCCCGCACGGGACGACCCCTCAACTCCTGGCGTTTCCCCACCACTTCGGACGGCAGACCGGAACCCGAGCCGTCCACGGACCACCGGCTGCGCTTCAACCTCTCGCACACGGACGGCCTGATCGCCTGCGTGGTCACCGACGAAGGCCGGGCCTGCGGGGTGGACGCCGAACGTTCCCCGGCACGCGCCGAAGCGGTCGCGCACCTGCCCCGCTTCTTCGCCGACCGGGAACGCACCGAGCTGACCACCGTCCCGGACACCGAACGCCCCGGCCACATCGCCGCCTACTGGGTGCTCAAGGAGGCGTACCTCAAGGCGCTCGGCACCGGCCTGCGCCGGGACCTGTCCACGATCGCCTTCACCGGCCTGACCGGCGGTCGCATCCGCCTCTACGACACCGGTGAACCCCAACCGACGGGCGAGCACTGGCAGTTCGACCTGATCCACCCGAGCCCCGGCCATGTGGTCGCCGTGGCCGCCGAGAACGGCGCTCCGGGCGGCCTGATCACCACCACCCTCACCGACTGACCGAACGACCGACCGCCCGACCCCAAGGAGCCCCGATGTCCGCCAAGCCCAGCATCGCCGTCGTCGGCGGTGGTGTCGCCGGCCTCTCCGCCGCCTACGCCCTGCGCGAGCACGCCGAGATCACCCTGTTCGAACGTGAGGACCACTACGGCGGCCACGCCAACACCGTCGAGGTGGAGGACGCGGGCAGGGTCCTGGGCATCGACACCGCGTTCGTCGTCTTCAACCGCCCCGCCTACCCCAACCTCAGCGGATTCTTCGACGAACTCGGCGTGGAATCGAAGCAGTTGCTCAGTGGCTTCAACTTCTTCGACCTGACCGAGGGCACCCAGTACGGCAGCGAGGAGATGGATCTGCCCGAGGAGGAGGTGCGCGCCCGCTACCCCGAGGCGTTCCACACGATCTGGCGCGAGGCGCGCCGGTTCCACGAGGAGGGGCGCCGGGACTTCTTCCGCAAGCGCACCGACATGCCGATGGGCGAGTACCTCGACCGGGGCGGCTACAGCCAGGAGTTCCGGTACGGCTACTTCATCCTGCTGTGCAGCGCGGTGTGGTCGGTGCCCGCCGAACTGGTCTGGGAGATGCCGGCGACGACCGTGATCGCCTTCTTCATGGCCCACGACGAGAGCGGCCTCGGCGGCCGACGCGTGGACTGGCGGACCGTGGGCGGCGGTTCGATCTCGTACGTCCGCAAGGCACTTGCCGCGATCGACCCGAAGGTACGGCTGTCCGAGCCGGTGACCGGCGTCCACCAGGACGAGGACGGGGTCACAGTCCGTACGGCGGCCGGGTCCGAGCGCTTCGACCATGCCGTCCTCGCCACGCACGCCGACGTGACCCGGGCCCTGCTGGAGAACCCCACCGACCGCCAGCGCGAGTTGCTGGACCCGCTGCGCTACAACGCCTCCACGGTGGTCCTGCACACCGATCCGTCCGTGATGCCGGCCGACCGGTCCCGCTGGGAGGCGTGGAACTACGGGAAGGTGACGCTGGACGGGCAGCCGCGCACGTACGTGGCCTACTACATGAACAAGCTGCACGGCTTCGAGTCGGAGACCGACTACTTCGTCACGCTCGACTACCCGCTGCCGGTCGCCGAGGACACGGTCATCCGCACCTTCCACTACGAGCACCCGGTCCTCGACATGGCGATGCGCCGCGCCCAGCAGACCATCTACGGGGTCAACGAAGGCCCCCGGGTCAAGCTGTGCGGCTCGTACTTCCACTCCAAGCAGCAGTACCACGACCAGATCGGCTCGCACGAGGCCGCGTTCTCGGCGGGCAAGGAGGCGGCGGCCCAGTTGCTCCGCGAACTGGCTGCATAGGCACGTCAGTTGGCCGCCCCGTCCGCGTGCCGCCGAGCCGACTCGTTCTCCTGGGCCATGCGCCGCAGCGCCATGAGCGCGGGTTCCAGGAGGACGGTGAGCAGGAGGGCGCGCTCGGCGACCTCCAACGGGTCCTCGATCCCGTCCAGTTGGTCGAGGTCGAGGACCGCGGTCTGCTCGGCAAGGCGGGCGTACGGCAGAAGCACCCGCCAGTCCAGTGGTGAGCCGAGGGTGCGCAGCGAGGCGAGGGTCTCGGCCAGGGTGGCGCGGGCGGGCGCGGACCCGTGCACGTTCCATCCCAACTTCTCGATCAGCGCGTCGACTTCGGCCGGTTCCGGGGAGTCCGGCTCCGTCTCGTCGGCCAACTGGATCGCCCCGAGGGTGAGTCCGAGGAGACGGTGGGTGTCGGCGGTGTCCTCGGTGAGCGCGCCCAGCACCTCCCGGGTCGTACTGACGGACAGGCCGCGTACGCCGATCAGCGCGCGGATCAGCCGGAGTCTGCGCAGGTGGTTCTCGTCGTACTCGGCCTGGGTCGCCGACAGCTGGCGGCCGGCCGGGAGGAGACCTTCGCGGAGGTAGTACTTGATCGTCGGGACAGAGACACCACTACGGCGGCTCAGCTCGGACATACGCATCGGTCGGGCTCCGCTCTGGTCATTGGATACCTCTACTGTCTAACATGGATAGTGGAGGTATCCAAGAATGCCTCTGCTTCACCCTGCCTCCCAGACTGCCTCTCAGAAGAAGGCCGCAGCCATGCCCACCCTGCCCTGGACCAAGGTCAACAAGCCCGCTCCGGACGCGACGGCGTACGTCATGGCGTCCCGCTTCGAGGTCCGCTCCCTCAGGGACGTGCCCCGCTTCTTCCTGCGGTCCCTCGCCGCGTGGAAGCAGGTGAAGAGCGCGCCCGGCGCGTACGGCGCCTCGCTGATCGCCGAGCCGCTCAAACGCACGTTCTGGACGCTGTCGGCCTGGGAGGACAAGCAGGCCCTGTACACGTACGCGCGCACCGAGCCCCACAAGTCGATCATGGGCGGTCTGCGCTCCACGATGGACCGCTCGGTCTTCACCTTCTGGGAGACGCCGTCGGCGGGCCTGCCCATCGACTGGTCGGACGCGCGCGACCGGCTGGCCGCGCAGGAGCGCGCGAACGCCGACGGCAGCTCCCCGGCCGCCTGACCCCGCCTGGCCGTCCGCCGCACGGCCCCACCGCCGGATCACTGGATCAGCCACTCCCCTCCCCTAGGAGACTCCCCCGCCATGACCCTGTCCGAAGAGAACCCGGCCCTGGAGGACTCGGCCGGCGCGCCGTCGGCCGAGGGCCGGCGTGTGCCGCTGTGGCTCGCGATCGTCGCGTGCAGCGTGCCCATGTTCATGGTCGCGCTCGACAACCTGGTCGTCTCGACCGCCCTGCACACCCTGGCCGTCGACCTGAAGGCGGACACCCAGCAGCTCCAGTGGTTCGTCAACGCCTACGTCCTCAGTTTCGCCTGTCTGCTGATGACGGGAGCCGCGCTCGGTGACCGCTTCGGCCGCCGCACCGTCTTCGTGGTCGGCATCGTCGTCTTCACGTTGGCCTCGGTCGGCTGCGGCCTGGCCGACACCAGCGCGCAGCTGATCACGTTCCGTACCGTGCAGGGCTTCGGCGCCGCGGCCGTGATGCCGCTGTCCCTGACCCTGCTCTCGCAGGCCGTCCCGGACAGGCTGCGCGGGCTGGCGCTCGGTCTGTGGTCGGGAGTCAGCGGCCTCGCCGTCGCGATGGGCCCGGTGGTGGGCGGCGCGGTGGTCGACGGGCTGGACTGGCGGTGGATCTTCTGGATCAACGTGCCGGTGGGCGTCGTGGCCGTGCCGCTGATCCTGCTGACGCTCCGCGAGAGCTCGCTGCCGGGGGTCCGTCTCGACCTGGTCGGTATGGTGCTGGCCGCCGTCGGCCTGTGCGCGCTGGTGTGGGGCATCGTGAACGGCGAGACGGACGGCTGGACCTCGGTCGAGGTGCTCGGCGCGTTCGCCGCGGGTGCGGTGCTGCTGGCCGTGTTCGTCGCCTGGGAGGCACGGGTCCCGCAGCCGATGCTGCCGCTGTCCTTCTACAAGGTGCGGGCGTTCACCCTCACCAACATCGTCTCCGCGACCATGTACTTCGGTGTCTTCGGGTCCCTCTTCCTGCTCGCCCAGTACCTCCAGATCGTGCCGCCGCGCACCCCGTTCGAGGCCGGTGTCCGCACCCTGGCCTGGACGCTGATGCCGATGTTCGTCGCGCCCGTCGCGGGCCTCCTCACCGACCGGGTGGGCGGCGGCCGGCTGATGGCGCTCGGCCTCTTCCTCCAGGGCGTCGGGCTCGGCTGGATCAACCTGGTCGCGGACACCGACACCGCGTACCCCTCCCTGGTCGGGCCGATGATCGTGGCCGGTATCGGCATGGGCTTCGTGTTCGCGCCGACGGCGGCTGTCGTGCTGGGCTCGGTCAGCCGCGAGCACGCGGGTAAGGCGTCCGGCGCCAACACCACCGTCCGGGAGATCGGCGGGGCCCTCGGGATCGCCGTACTGAGCACGGTGTTCGTGGCGCACGGCAGCACGGGTTCGCCGCAGCAGTTCGTGGACGGACTGCACCCGGCGGTGTGGGTCGGCGTCGTCGTGGTGTTCGCGGGCGCGGTGTGCGCACTGGGGATTCCGCGTCACCCACGGCCGGAAGCGGCGGCGGCGGAGGCCCAGGTCCCGGCCGGGGCGGTGGCCGAACGGGCCTGACCACCCCGGCCGCGTGCCCTGTGCCGGTGACTGCCCGTACGTGACGGACGGGCAGTCACCGGCGCGTCCTGTCCACCGGGCGCCCCCGTCCCCCCTTTCCGCCGACCGCACCGCCCCTTAAGGTCATCCTGAGATGTCATGGACGCGCTCACACTCTCGCCCTTGAGGGGACCCCCACCATGCGCAACCTGCTTCGCACCGCCACGGCCGGAGCCGTCACCGTCGCCGTGGTCCTCGTCGGCGGCACCGCCCAGGCGACCCCGCCGGGGCCGGGAGTCTCGGGCGTGATCATCGCCCAGAAGACCATCGGCGACACCGACTACACCCTACGCGAGATCACCATCCCCGCAGGTCAGGCCACCGGCTGGCACTACCACGACGGCCCGGTGTACGCCGTCGTCAAACAGGGCACCCTCAGCCACTTCGACGCCACCTGCGCGTCGGACGGCGTATATCCGAAGGGCAGCGCCCTCAGCGAGCCGGGCGGTCCCGAGGACGTCCACCTCGGCCGGAATCTGGGCACCGAACCCCTCGTACTGGACGTCCTGTACGTGCTGCCGCACGGCTCGCCCTTCTCGGAGGACGCGCCGAACCCCGGGTGCGACTTCGAGTGACCGCCGGCTGAGCCGGACCGGCTCGGAGATCACTCGGCGGGCAGCGGCTGCTCCGCCCAGATGGTCTTGCCGGTGCCCGTCTGGCGGCTGCCCCAGCGCTGGGTGAGCTGGGCGACGAGCAGCAGCCCACGGCCGCCCTCGTCGTAGGCGTGCGCCCGGCGCAGATGCGGTGAGGTGGAACTGCCGTCGGAGACCTCGACGATGAGGGCCCGGTCGCGGATCAGCCGGAGCTGGATGGGCGATTCGCCGTACCGGATGGCGTTGGTGACCAGTTCGCTGACGACGAGTTCGGTGACGTAGCCCTCCTCCTCCAGCCCCCAGGCGGCCAGTTGCTCCAGCGCGGCCTGGCGGGCGACGGACACGTGCGCGGGGTCCTGCGGGACGTCCCAGGTGGCCACCCGGCCGGCGCCGAGCGCGTGCGTACGGGCGAGCAGCAGGGCCACGTCGTCCCCCGGCTGCTCGGGCAGCACGGCCTTGAGCACCGCGTCGCACACGGCGTCGAGCGAGGCGCCGGGCAGGTCCAGGGCGCGGCACAGTTCGGCGGTGGCGTGGTCGATGTCCCGGTCGCGGTCCTCGATCAGCCCGTCCGTGTAGAGGGCGAGGAGCGAGCCCTCGGGCAGTTTCAGCTCGGTCGCCTCGAAGGGCAGGCCACCGACGCCGAGCGGCGGTCCCGCCGCCACCTCGATCAGTTCGGGGACACCGCCGGGCGGTACGACAGCGGGCGGCGGGTGTCCGGCGGAGGCGAGGGTCAGCCGGCGCGAGACCGGGTCGTAGACGGCGTACAGGCAGGTGGCGCCCAGTTCGGCGACGTCGTCGCCGTCCTCCTCGTCGGCCAGATGGGTGACCAGGTCGTCGAGGTGGGTGAGGAGTTCGTCCGGCGGCAGATCGACGTCCGCGAGGGTCCGTACGGCCGTCCGCAGCCGTCCCATGGTCGCGGAGGACTGGATGCCATGGCCGACGACGTCCCCGACGCAGAGGGCTACACGGCTGCCGGACAGCGGGATGACGTCGAACCAGTCGCCGCCGATGCCGGCCACCGAGCCGCAGGGCAGATAGCGGTGGGCGACCTCGACGGCCGCCTGGCCGGGCAGTCCCCGGGGCAGCAGGCTGTGCTGGAGGGCCAGCGCGGTGGTGCGTTCACGGGCGAACCGGCGGGCGTTGTCGATGCAGACGGCGGCGCGGCTGGCCAGTTCCTCGGCGAGGACGACATCGTCCTCGGTGTAGGGGTCGGGGCGGGCGATGCGGAGGAAGACGGCGACGCCCAGCGTGGTGCCGCGGGCCCGCAGCGGCACGGTGACCATGGAGTGGACGCCCTTGCGGTACGGGCGGCCGACGGGCTCGCGGGCGTTGCGCTCCGCCACCCACTCGTCGAACGCCTGCTCGCCGGCCCGGCCGAGCAGCGCCCGGCCCTCCGCCATCGCCCGCACGGGCGGGGTGGACGGCGGATAGGTGTCCTTCGCGCCCAGCGGTATGACGGCCTCGGGGGTGCCCTCGGTGACGGATCCGTGGGCGACCCGGCGCAGCACGATCTCGTCGGCCGCTGTCGGGGGTTCGTCCGCGCCGAGCACCCAGTCGAGCAGGTCCACACTGACGAAGTCGGCGAACCGGGGCACAGCCAGTTCGACGAGTTCCTCGGCGGTGCGGACCACGTCGAGGGTGGTTCCGATGGTGGTCGCGGCCTCGTTGAGCAGGGCGAGCCGTCGGCGCGCCCAGTGTTCCTCGCTGCTGTCGAACGCGGCGATGCCCACCGAGGCGACCCGGCCCGAGTCGTCGCGCACCGGCCACATCTCGAGGCTCCAGGCGTATTCGCGGCCGTCGTCCGCGTTGACGCCGAAGGTCTCGTAGCGCACGGGGACGCCGGTGCGGGTGACCTCGCGCAGGTTGAGCAGGAATCCCTCGCTGATCCGGTCGTCGGGGACGAAGTTCACGTCCGCGTAGAACTGTCCGACCAGGGCCTGCTCCTCGGCCTTCATCAGGCCGCAGGCGGCGTCGTTGAGCCACAGGTAGCGCTGGTCCGTGTCGAAGGCGGACATCGCCACGGAGGCCTGGCGGATCGCCCGTTCCATCGGGGCGGGCCCCTGCGCGGTCGTCTGCGGCTCCGGTGCCGGCGGTTCGGGGAGGGCGGTGACGACGAATCCCTGGACGTCGCCGTCCTCGCCCAGTACGGGGCAGGCGCTGACGGCGAGTTCGACACGGTGGCCGTCCCGGTGGCGGAGTACGACCACTCCGGTCGGCTCGGTCAGCGCCGTCGGCGGCAGGGGCTCGGCGAGCAGTTCGGCGGCCGGGCGGCCGACGACGGTCTCGGCCGTGTGTCCCGTGAACCGCCGGGCGCCCTCGCTCCATCCCGTCACCATGCCTCGGGCATCGATGATCACCGCGGCGGCGACTTGTTTCATACGCCCCAGGATGGTCCCTGGGCTCCCTGGCATCAACCCAGATGAACGACCTCGGCACGGTGAGTCCGCGGAACCTGTCCCTCCGCCGGGCAGGAGGGACGGCCGGACGACTCCCCGGGCAGGAAGGTCAGCCCTGATGGGCCCGGAGCGCGTCGAGGGCGCGGTCGGCGTGGGTGTTCATCCGCAGCTCGCTCGTCACCACCTCCAGGACCGTGCGGTCCTGGGCTATGACGAAGGTGACCCGCTTGGTCGGCATCATCGAGAAGCCGCGCTTCACCCCGAACAGCTCACGGACCGTCCCGTCGGCGTCGGACAGCAGCGGCATACCGAGCGTGTGGCTCTGCGCGAACTCCTGCTGCTTGTCGACCGAGTCCCCGCTGATCCCGACCGGTCGCGCGCCGACGGCGGCGAACTCGGCGGCCAGGTCCCGGAAGTGACAGGCCTCGGCGGTGCAGCCGGGCGTCAGGGCGGCGGGATAGAAGAAGAGGACGATCGGCCCGTCGGCGAGGAGTTCGGACAGCCGCCTGGGCGCTCCGCTCTCGTCGGGCAGCTCGAAGTCCTCGATCTTGTCTCCGACGTTCACCTTGCGTGTCATGACCGGCCCTCTCCGTTCTTCGCGACACTGCGTGCCCACAGGACGAGCGGCACCTGGAGCGGCAACCGCGCGACGGCACCGGCCCGCAGGGGTGCGGGCCGGTTTCGCCAGTCGACGGCCATCTTCACGTTGGCCGGGAACACCCCGACGAAGAAGCCCGCCGTGGCGAGCGCGGCGACCCGCCGGGTGCGCGGCAGCGCCACCCCGGCCGCCAGCGCGAGTTCGGCGACACCACTGGCGTACGTCCAGGTCCTGGGCGTGCCCGGCAGTGCGCGCGGCACGATCGCGTCGTACTGGCGGGGCGCGACGAAGTGGGTGACCCCGGCGGCGGCCAGCAGACCGGCGAGCAGCAGGGGCGAGCGTTGGGACCGTGGCACGCTTCCTCCTCGGATGGTGTGCCGGGCGATCCTACGGGACGGTAATTACGGGCGGAGAGGCGGGTGTTCGGCTGTCATCCGTGATCAGGCCGGGGGCTCGCCGGGTTCCGCGAGGGTGCCCAGCCACTGCTGGAGCAGGGCCGCCTCCACCACGGTGAGCTGCTGCGGGGGTTCGGCGCGCAGCCGGGCCGCGAGGGTGGCCGCGGCTGTCGGTACGGCGTTCCCCGGGCCGGTGTCGCGTGGTTCGCCGGTGCCTGCGGGACGGGTGATGGAGTCGATCACCGAGTCGCGCAGCCGGGCGGCGAAGCGGATGTCGGGGTACTGCTCGGGTCTGGTGAGCATGGACAGGGCCGCGCCGACGTTCGCCGCCATGACGATCCGGGTGGCGGCCTCCGGGGGGACGGTCAGCAGTCCGGCCGCCGCGCACCGCTCCAGTACGCCGTGCAGCAGGGCGTGGGCCTCCTTCGCGGCGGCGGGGGGTGCGGTCAGCTCGGGCGAGTACATGAGGCGGTAGTGGTTGGGGTGGTCCAGTGCGAACCGCATGTGGTTGTCCCAGCCGCGCTTGAGGTCGGCGACGGGGTCGGCGCTGGGGCGGGCGGCGCGCTTGGAGGCGAGGTACTCCTCGAATCCCCGGTCGACCACTGCGGCGAGCAGCCCCGCCTTGTCGCCGAAGAGCCGGTAGAGCATCGGTGCTCCCACGCCCGCGGCCTCGCACACGGCGCGCGTCGAGACATCGGCGGCCGGCGCCCCGGCCAGCAGTTCCGTGGCGGCGTCCAGGATCTTCTCTCTCGCGTCCATGCGTTCACGGTACGCCATTCGTAGCGGCGTTACGAGTACCACTTAACATCGCTACGATCTCGTGATACCGTCGATACGAATCGACCGTAACGTCGCTACGAAGGGAACCGCCATGACCGGTCAGCCCAGCACGCCTCCGTCCGACCGCCCCCTCACCGGCCCGCGCGTCGCGATCGTCACCGGCGGCTCGCGCGGCATAGGACGCCAGGTGGCCCAGCAGCTCGCCGCCGACGGATTCGCCGTGGTGGTCGGCTACGCGGGCAACAAGGAGGCCGCCGAGGACGCCGTCAGCACCATCGAGGCCGCCGGGGGCACCGCACTCTCGGCCCGCGCCGATGTCGCCGACGAGAACGACGTGAGCGCCCTGTTCGATCTCGCGGAGAGTGCGTACGGCGGTGTCGACGCCGTCGTCCACGCGGCCGGCCGGATGGCCCTGTCGCCGATAGCCGACCTCGACCTGGACGAACTCGACGCCGTGCACCGCACCAACATCCGGGGCACGTTCGTCGTCGACCGGGAGGCGGCGCGCCGGCTGCGGCCGGGCGGAGCGCTCGTCAACTTCTCCACGTCGGTCCTCGGACTGTCGTTCCCGGGCTACGGCGCCTACGCGGCGAGCAAGGGAGCCGTCGAGGCCCTCACGCTGATCCTCGCCCGGGAGATGCGCGGCCGGGACATCACCGTCAACGCCGTCGCGCCCGGACCGACGGCCACCGATCTGTTCCTCGACGGGAAGGACGAGGAGACCGTCGCCCGCCTGGCCGCCCAGCCCCCGCTGGAACGCCTGGGCACACCGCAGGACATCGCCTCGGTCGTGTCCTTCCTGGTCGGCCCGACCGGCCACTGGGTCAACGGCCAGGTACTGCGCGCGAACGGAGGCATCGCCTGATCCGCCCGCGCCCCGGCACGTCACCGTCCGCGAGGTGCCGTCGTTCTCCAGGCTCCGGGAGCCGCACGGCTCACGGGGTGCGGAGAGGAATGACCATGGCGGCTGCGGAGCAGGACACCGGTGACCGGGACGGGAAGGGAGGCCCGTTTCACCGACGGGGATTCCTGAAGGCCGCGAGCGGTACGGCGCTCACGGCGGCCGGAGTCGGCGCCGCACCGGCCCCAGCCTCAACCCCCGCCACCGCCGCCCGCGCCCGTGCCGTGATCTCCAGGATCGGGGACACCATGCCCTCACTCACCTTCGACGACCCGGCCACCCAGCGACGACTCGGCAGCCTCTACGCGTCCGCACTCACGGATATGTCCGACCGCAACACCATCGCGGCGGATCCGGCGGTCTACGACAGGGCCGGACTGCTCACCGACCCTCCCGGCACCCTCGTACGGGCAGGGGCCGGCTATCCCGCGCCGCAGCGGTGGACCCGGGACGCGGCCGTCAACGCCTGGAGCGCGGTCTCCCTCCTGGCACCGGACATCGGGCGCAACACCCTGTGGTCGGTGGTGGACCGGGGGCCTGGCGGGCTGGTCGTGCAGCAGGACAACCAGTGGTGGGACCAGGTCGTGTGGATCGTGGCCGCCCAACACCACTACCTGGTCACCGGCGACCGGGACTTCCTGGCCAGGGCGTACGAGACGTCCGTACACACGATGGAGGAACGCGAGGAGCACAGTTTCAACGATTCCTACGAGCTCTTCAGGGGCCCGGGGTTCATGAACGACGGGATCTCCGGATATCCCGATCCGCCCTCGGCCGCGGATGTCCGTTCCTCCTTCGTCCTGGACCATCCGCACACCGCGGACCTGCTGTGCCTGTCGACGAACTGCCTGTACTACGGCGCCCGTTCGGCCCTGGCGGCCATGGCCGACGCGCTGGACAGACCGGCGGATGCGGCGGCCTGGCGTGCGGCGGCCGAGCGGCTGCGGGCGGCTGTCGACCGGCACCTGTGGCGGCCGGAAGCGGGGACGTACGCGTATCTCGTGCACGGGGGCGGCCCGTTCGCGGGCCGGGTCGACACCTCGCAGGAGGGCGCGGGGCTCGCGCTCGCGCTGCTGCTCGGGGTGGCCGACGAGCGGAGGGCGCGGCAGATCCTGGACGGGACGCACTGGCAGCCGCACGGCATCGTCAACGTCTGGCCGCACTTCGCTCGGTTCGGCGCCGGCCGTCCCGGACGGCACAACGTGATGATCTGGCCGATGGTGCACGGCCTGTACGGGCTGGCGGCGGCCGGGGCCGGCCGGACCGCACAGTTCGCGCGTGCCGTCGAGACCTTCGCGGATCTCGTCACCGGCAGCCGGGGCGACTTCTACGAGGTGTACGACTCGGTGAGCGGAAAGGTCGACGGGGGCTGGCAGAGCGGTGCGAGCGGCAGACCCGAGCACTTTGTCTCACAGCCGCACCAGACCTGGTCGGCGACCGCGTATCTGCGCCTCGTCCACGAGGGCCTGCTCGGCCTCGAACACTCGGCGGACGCCGTGCGCCTGAGACCGTGCCTGCCGAAGCGATGGGGCCCGGTCCGACTGCGCGGCCTGCGCTGGCGGGGCCTGACGCTGGACATCGCGCTGACCGGCGCCGGGAACCGGGTGCGCTCCTGCACGGTGGACGGCCGGCCGGGCGCCCCGGTTCTCAAGGCGGCCAAAACGGGCCGGCACACGGTCGAGCTGGTGCTCGACGGGGAGTAGGGGGTGGTGCCGTTCGGATCACACCTTGGCCGTGGGGCCCGTTGAAGTCGGCGTGATCCCAACGACAGGCCCCGGCCGATCGCACCGCGGGAACGGTGCGATACGGCACTGGGCGGTGGGTCAGGCGCTGGGAACCGGCTCGGCGGCGCCCTCCTCGCCCTCCTCCTCGAAGGAGTAGGTGAGGAAGTCGTCGACCATCCGGTGGAACAGGCCGGCGAGCTGCTGGAGTTCCTCGGCGGACCAGTTGCCGAGGGCCATCCGCATCCCGCGGATGCTCGCTTCCCGGATGCGTTCGACGGCCTCCTCGCCCGTGGCGGTCAGCTCGATGCGCTGGGCGCGACGGTCGTCGGGGTCGGGTACGCGGGTGACGTATCCGGCCTTCTGGAGCTGCTGCACCTGGCGGGTGACATGGGAGGCCTCGACCGCGAGCCGGTTGGCGAGTTCGCCGGGGCGCATCGGTTCCGAGTCGGCGATCTGCCGCAGGAGCGCGGTCGCGGCCCGGTCCAGCGGGACTCCGGCGACCGCCATCAGGCGCTCGTGCTGCCGGGCACGGCTGACCAGATAGGAGATGCGGGTGAGAGCTCGCTCGATCTCGGCCACATCCTTCGGGGCAGGAGGGGTTTTGGGTGGCGGTGTGGACATACCCTCAAGTTTACCATCTCGTTGCGTAACTCAAGTAAATTCCGCCGCCGGGGCTGCTCCCGCCACGGCATCATGCCAGGCGGTGCCCTCCGCGATGGCCTGGCGCCACCGGCGGATCGCCTTCGGCGGCATACCGACGGCAAGGACGCCCACCAGCCGGTCACCCGTGCGGTAGGCGGCCAGGAACCGCCGTTCCGTCAGGTCGCCCTCGACGACGGCGACCTGGTCGTGGCCGCGCAGATAGCCGTACGCCTGGATCTTCATGTCGTACTGGTCGGACCAGAAGTACGGGACCGGCGCGAAGGGCTTGCGTGCGTCCGGGGCGAGGAGGTTGCGGGCCGCCGCCATGCCCTGCTCGGCGGCGTGGGTGCGGTGCTCGATCCGCATCCGGGTGCCGAACAGGGGGTTGTACCAGCGGGCCACGTCACCGGCCGCGTACACGTACGGTGCCGCCGCGCAGTACTCGTCGCAGACCAGGCCGTCGTCCAGGGTCAGTCCGCTGCCGGCCAGCCACTCGGTGTTGGGGCTGGAGCCGACGGCCACCAACACCTCCTCGGCGTCGAGGAGTTCACCGTCGGCGAGGCGTACCCCGTCCTCGGTCACCTCGCTCACACCGACACCGGTGCGCAGGTCGACGCCGTGGTCGAGATGGGCCTTGGACAGCACCCGCCCGACCTCCTCGCCGACCGCGTGGGCAAGCGGTACGGACGCCGGTTCGAGGAGCGTGACCTCGGCGCCGAGCCTCCGGGCCACGGCCGCGGCCTCGGCGCCCAGGAAACCGGCGCCCACCACGATCAGACGGCGACCCGGCGTGAGCCGGTCACGGAGGGTCAGGGCGTCGTCGAGGGTGCGCAGGACGTGCGCGCCCTCGCCGGGCAGGCGGCGCGGGCGGACTCCGGTGGCCACGATCAGCCCGTCGTACGGGATCCGGGCGCCATCGGCGAGCGTCACGGTGCGGTCGGCCGGTTCGAGGGCGGTCGCGGCGGTGCCGAGGCGCAGATCGAGGTCGAGCGCGGCGAGGTCGGACTGCTCGCGCAGGGCCAGCCGGTCGGGGTGCCACTCCCCCGCGAGGATCTGCTTCGACAGCGGCGGACGGTCGTACGGGGCCTCGGGTTCGTCCCCGACGAGGGTCAGTGTGCCGTCGTACCCCTGGCGCCGGAGCGTCTCGGCCGCCGCCAGTCCGGCGGCCGAAGCACCGACGATCAGGATTCGCCTCACTGCTCGACCAGCCGGATGGCCGCCGCCGGGCAGATCGCGACCGCTTCCTGGACGCCGTCGAGGAGACCGTCCGCGGGCGTCTCCTCAAGGACGACGGCGATGCCGTCCTCGTCGCGCTGGTCGAAGACCTCCGGCGAGGCCATCACACACTGGCCCGAGGCGACGCACTTGGGCTCGTCCAGTTCCACACGCATGGTCATGTAAGTGCTCCTGGTCGTGTTCGTCGTTGTGTGTACGGGTTGAACGGCCGGCCCCGGTCACGGCGTGGAACCGCCGAGCCAGTAGCCGAAGCCCCGGCGCGTGTGGATCAGCGCCGGTCTCTCCTGGTTCACCTTGCGGCGCAGCCGGGAGACGAGTTGTTCGATCGCGTTGCCGCCGCGGTACTCGCCCCAGACGTGCCGGGCGATCTGTTCCTTCGACAGCACCTTCCCGGAGTTGACCAGCAGATGGCGCAGCAGCCGGTACTCCGCGGGGGTCAGATCGAGTGGGCGCTGCCCGCGGCGCGCCTCGCAGATGGAGTCGTCCAGGGCCAGATCGCCGTAGGACAGCACCCTCAGCTGCCGGGCCGGGCTCCAGCCGCGCAGCAGCACCTGGACGCGGATCAGGACTTCGGAGACGCGGAACGGCGTGGTCACGTAGTCCTGACCGACCCGGCCCATCGCCGACAGCAGCATGCCCAGGGAGTCGGCGGGGGCGAGGAAGAGGACCGCCGGACGTTCACCGGTGACGCGATGGCGCCGCGCCAGCACGTCCAGGTCCGGCAGCGTCAGGTCGAGCACCACCAGGTCGAAGCGGAAGCCCCCGAGCCGGGTCAGTGCCTCGGTCCCGGAGCCCGCCACGACGACCAGATAGCCCGCCAACTCCAGCGTGGTCGACAGCAGTTCGGCGATCTCGGGATCACCGGCGATGACCAGGATGTGCTGCCCGTCGCCCGGCGCCGGTTTCTCGCTGATGCTCACCATGGAAAGACCGTTCATATTGGATCCACGCTTCACGTCTCGACAGCTGTGCGAGCCACGCGGTCGACCGCCCGGTGCGGTCAGGGGGTGGGGTGGGGTACGGCGGCGCCTCGGCCGCCGTCCGACTCGATGGCGTACGCGAGCAGATCGTCGACCATCCGGTCCACGAAGGAGGCCAGGCGCCGGAGTTCCTGGGGTGACCAGTCCTCCAGGGCCATCCGCATGGAGTGGCACTTGACCTCCCGGATACGGACGACCGCCTCCTCGCCCGCCGCGGTGAGCCGGATGCGCTGGGCTCGACGGTCATGGGGGTCGGGTACGCGGGTGACGTAACCGGCCTCCTGGAGGCGCTGCACCTGGCGGGTGATGTGCGAGGCCTCCACCGCCAGCAGGTTCGCCAGCTCCCCCGGGCGCAGGAGTCCGGAGTCGGCGATCTGCCGCAGGAGCACCACGGCGGAGCGCTCCAGCGGGATGCCGGCCTGCTCTCTCAGCCGCCCGTGCTCCCTGGAGTGGTTGGCCAGGTGAGCCATCCGGTTGAGATTGCGGTCGATCTCGGCCACGTCCGTCGCCGCCGGAGCGGGGACTTCCGCTGACGGTGGTGTGGGCATGGACGTCACCCTAGCAGTCTGCTTGCGTGACTCAAGCAAAATGACTCACTCCCCTCCCGAGTCCGATATTTAGCTTGCTTGACTCAAGTAACTCACATGTGCTTGCCTGACTCAAGCAAAAGGGAATCACCGAAGCCCGCGAAGCGAAGAACCCGCGGGCACCGAGACCGGGGCCGCCTTGAGCGGAGGAGGCCCCGCCGCGCCGCACCCGTGGGGACGGGGATCGGCGCAGTCCTGGGACCCGGCGCCGGACAACTCCCCCCGTCCGGCGCCGGGTCCCAGGACACCAGAAGACGGAAGGCGGGACTCCCCGATGAGGACCTTCGTACGAGCCGGACTGGCCGGTGCGCTCGCGTGCGGCGCGCTGGTCACCGTGCTCACCATCGGACGAGGTGACGACGACCCGGCTCCCCCGCAGGGCCCGTACGTCGCGCTGGGCGACTCCTACACCTCCGGCCCCAGGATTCCCGCCCAGACCGGGAAGCCCGCCGGCTGCGACCGTTCCGACCGCAACTACCCCTCCCTGGTCGCGAAGCACCTGGCCCTGGACGCGGCCGACTTCCGCGACATGAGCTGCAGCGGTGCCAAAATCGCGGACCTCTCCTCCGCCCAGTCCACGGACGACGGCGTCAACCCGGCCCAGCTGTCCGCGCTCTCCGCGAGGACCGGGCTGGTCACCCTCGGCGTGGGCGGCAACGACATCGGCTTCGCCGCCACGGTCCAGGAGTGCGTCAAGATGGGCGCCGTCTACCGGCTGACCGGCAGCGGCAGGTTCACCGGGAACGACGCGCCGTGTCGCGCGGAGTACGTCTCCGACGGCGCCGACGAGGTGGCGGCACGGATCGACGCGGCGGGCGAGCGGCTGACCGGCGCACTCTCCGAGGTCAGGCGCCGGGCGCCCCGGGCCGAGGTGTACGTCGTCGGCTATCCGGCGATCCTGCCGTCCGGCGGGAACCGCTGCGCCGACGACATGACCCTCGCCCCCGATGACGTGCGGTTCCTCGACGCCAAGGAACGGCAGCTCAACAGCGTGCTGCGCGAGCGGGCCGAGGCCGCAGGGGCGGTGTACGTCGACACCTACGGCCCCTCCGTCGGCCGTGACGCCTGTGCGGCTCGGGACACCCGCTGGATCGAGCCCCTGATGCCGGCGGCGGACGCGGCCCCGGTGCACCCCAACGAGCGCGGTGAGCGCGGTATGGCCGATGCCGTCGTACGCGCCCTCAGGACTTCGGGATGAGCGCACCCGACCCCCGGATCTCCCCCCACGAAAACAGCAATTCCCTTACTCAGAAGGCGAGTTACCCCATGACCACCATGAAGTCCGTCAAGACCGGCGCACAGGGCAAGATCGAGGTCGTCGAGGTCGAACGTCCGGTCCCCGGGCCCAAGGACGTGCTCATGCGGGTCCGTGCCTGCGGTATCTGCGGCACCGACACGTTCTTCGTCCACATCGGTGGCAGCCCGTTCGGTCCGGACGGTTCGATGGTCTCCATCCCGCTGGGCCACGAGCCTGCCGGTGAGGTGGTGGAGGTCGGTGCGGAGGTCGAGGGCCTCAAGGCGGGTGACCGGGTGGTCGTCAACCCGCAGGGTGTGTCGTCCGGGATCATCGGCTGTGGTGGCGCGCACGGCGCGATGAGCGAGTACCTGCTCCTCGACGACTGCGAGGTCGGCAAGACGGTCACCGTCTTCCCCGACACCGTCCCGTTCGACATCGCTTCCCTGAACGAGCCGATGGCCGTCGCCCGGCACTGCGTCAACCGGTCCGAGGCCACCCCCGACGACACGGTCGTCGTCTTCGGCGCCGGACCCATCGGACTCGGCGCCACCATCTGGCTCAAGCTGCGCGGCGTCAAGCACGTCGTCGTCGCCGA